>PEWI01000115.1:0-2093 GCA_002779555.1 Candidatus Bathyarchaeota archaeon CG07_land_8_20_14_0_80_47_9
GCGCCCGCGCACTGTTGACGAGTTGAGAGATGCTCTGAAGGCTGATGGATTACAGTATTCAGGACGCGTGTTGGCTAATGTGCTAGCGGGACTTGTCAAGACAGAAAAGGTCAGACGTTGGCAGACTGACGCAGGCTACGTTTACATTCTGGCGGAGAAAGAGGCTTTGGCTTAGAGGAGATGCTGAATGAAGAAGGTTGAAGTACGCATAAAGACGCCTTTCGGAGAGATTGTCGTCGAAGGCGAAAGCCCGCAGGAGGTTCTCAGCATTCTTGAGACTTTTCCAGAGGACTTTATGGAGAAAGTCTCCAACGCCGTTTCAAGTCGGCTGGTTCCATCGGGAGCACAGCTAAAAGGCATCGTGGAATCTACTACTGAAGGACCTGTGATAATGACTCGTGAAAAGCTTACGCACTATGAAGCCATAGGATTGACATTGTATGCTTCAGAAGAAAAGAAGAACACCGCGGCGCAGGTGACCAAACTTTTGGAATCAAGCGGCATAAAGTCCATGGTTCCGGCAAGGCTGAACGAGATGACGAAGAGGGGACAAGTATTCAAGCCAGACCCCAACAGGCCTGAGTTCAAGCTTACGATGCAGGGCGAAAGATGGGTTGAAGACGAAATTCTGGCGAAACTCAGGGGCAAGATGAGTTGACTGAACAGGCAGACCGCATGACGATTCAGGTCAAGTACAAGAGCATTGAGAAGACGTTTTCGGGCAGCGTAGAAGATGTTTGGTTGAGCGTAAACAGGTTTTTCGCCGAATTTCTTCCGTCATTCGAAATCGCGAACAAACTGACGTTGAATGTTGACTTGCAGGAACTGGTAAGAGACTGCGAGAACATAATCGCTCTAGCGGACGAAGGCCCATACCTCATGGTTCCAAGGAACAGGCTAACGGACAACGAAACGCTAGCGTTGTTGCTCTTGGCAAGCTATGTTGGCTACAAGTTGGACAAGGTTGGAAGTGACGCTGTTTCGAAGGAAGAGTTGCAGTTGAAACTTGGAAAAGACTCGAAGATCACGAGTACGCGTCTCGGTGAACTCGTGAAGAGCGAGATTGCAGCAAAAACTGCCGACGAAAAATACAAGATCACCACATTCGGCATAGTTCAGATACAGAAAGAAATGCTTCCAAGAATCAAAGCGAAAATCAAGGCTTAAACCTTCTCCTTTCATTGTGTTTCCAGTTCTTGAACTGTTTTTGGCGCCATGGCAAGAGACGTAATCGTTCTATCAGCGACAATCTGGTCTTCCTTCAAGTTGCCAAGTCTTCTCGAAAATGAAACGAGTGACTTAGGATCAGATTCAGCCATCTTGTCCCGTCCCACTTCACTCGAAAAGTATATCGCTTTGAACCCTGCATTCTTGGCGCCCCACACGTCAACCCGCAGATTGTCGCCTATGTGAGCAATATTGTGCGGGCTTACCTTGAACTTATGCGCAACCGAGCGAAATATTCTGGGGTCAGGTTTACGGATTCCCACCTCGTCAGAAAAAACCATCAAATCAAAGTATCTTGCCACGCCTTCCTCTTCAAGAAATCTTCGGATCGCGGTTCCAGGCGTCAGCCCCGTGTTGCATATGAGTCCGACGAGCTTGTTTTGATCTTTGAACCGCCTGAGAACCTCGGGGACATCTGGGTTCAAGTAAGGCCGAACCTTGAAGATGGGTGAGACGTAGGCAGAGCTCAGTTCCTCCATCCATTCGTCGTTTATGGCGACTGAGCTTTTCAATGCATGCTTGAGGATGAGTCTGATCTGGTCTAAGTGGGTCACGTCCTTGTTTGTTTCCCATACTTTTTTGAGTGTAGAGGCTGTTTCATCCATGGCTGAAGCCATTTGTTTCAGTGACACTCCTACGCCGAGCTTGTTCAATGCTTGCACGAGGTTCCTGCAACGAGCAGCAGTTCTCCTGATTGGCTTCATCTTTTTCGAAAAGCAGAGTTTCCCAAAGATCAAAAGTGACCGCTTTAATGGACGACTTGCCTGCGTTCAAGATGATAAACCCGCTGCATAGCAGTATGACGGTGATTAGCAATTATCTCTTTCAGTTTTCGGGGACTTTTTCCACCTTTTCAGGGTGAAGAG
>PEWI01000115.1:2112-2853 GCA_002779555.1 Candidatus Bathyarchaeota archaeon CG07_land_8_20_14_0_80_47_9
GTCAAAAGCTTGGGGTTTCATGGGGGTGGCCTTTTCTGGGCGTACTGGTATCTTCTCGGTTTTCCTTCTCTCGTCAGTATGCCGTCCTTGACTAGGTCGATCAGCGCGTGCGCTACAGCTGTGCGGTCGTAGTGGAAGCCTTTTCTTGCCAACTCGCTGTGCACCCCGCCCAGGCCCTTGGCGGCTGCGAACCAGCCTTCTTCCCAGAGCTTCTGAATTATCCCCTTGCAGGTCTCGGCTCTCGGCGGTTGCGCCGCCCTTTCGGTTATGAACGGTGCTTCCTTCAGTTTTTCGGTGACTGCAGAGAGGATTTTGTCAACGGTCAGCTGCAGTTGGTCTTCTTGGCAGTCTATTTCGAATTCTATTTCTCCCACTTTCATCTTGACATGTATTGGGGGCTTCTTTTCCTTTTCCGTCAACGTTCCACCTTGTTGATTATTGTATTGCGCATCTTGTTCATGCACAACACTTAAATATCTCTTCCCTAAGCAATTGGCTATTGGTGAATCTTGGTGATTGCACAACACACTATTACAACAACACCAAAATATAACTTTCCACATCCCGCCATGGACACAACGTTGCCCCACCGATTCATAGAATTGAGCCTGTACTCCTTGAAGCATATGCAGAACCAGCCTTTTCAACTAAATCAACAAAGCCTTCAACAAGTCGGCACCCCAGAAATGCATCCGCAGACACTTCAACTGAGAACGCAGCCAATACTCTTGAAGCCAAGAC
>PEWI01000115.1:2872-4180 GCA_002779555.1 Candidatus Bathyarchaeota archaeon CG07_land_8_20_14_0_80_47_9
CGCTGTGGACACTTCAACAATAAGGATCGGAGAAACAAGCGCGGGCATGCTAATCGCAGTCAGAGGCGCGAACGTTTGGAGGCAAAACAGAAACTACAGATACATGAGATTCGGTCCCTTCATATTCCACTTAACAGAAGAAAACAAAAACGATGTCTACGCCGTGTTGCAAAGGGCGTGTTTTGAAACGCCACGTGGAGACTCGCACGGCAGCTTTCCGAATATCCTCCAGATGCCTATGAGAATGGCAAGTCTGCTTGAAAGATGGTTGCAAGCAATGCTTTCGAGAACGATTAGCAGGGGGCAGATTCTCTTCGATGGGTCACTAACCTCTGGAACTGGTGACGCGCCGACAAGTCTCATCAGGGAGATTCTGGCCAACGCGCGAAAAAGAAACACCGTTGTTCTGGCATTTTCGAAGATGACAAACCTGAGAGTCAACGGGCAACTCATCACTGACTTGTCGTTCGAGCACAAACCGCCTTACTTGCTTGAGGCAATTGGCATGAGACCAAAGCCACCTATGATTCTGCTAGGCGATGTCTTCGTGGCCAAGTTGACCAAGGGAAGCTACGCGTTCAGACTTGACATTGACAGGGAAGTTGCCGTTGAACAGAAAATTGAGGCGGTTGAGAAGCTTCTGGGCAATGATTTGGTTTCACAGAGTTACCCTGAAACCTTGAGACTGGCGCACATACTCTGCACCTTCACTGCTAATGAGGTGATTGCCATGCAGCATTTCGTCACCAGGAGATGCGGGCTCAGACTCGTCAACAGGCCGGACATGCATAAACTTCTGTTCGGTCCGTTTGGGAGAGGTGAATACTGCTCATGAAACTTTACAAGAAAGAAGGCAACATCATTCACATTCTGAGTTTTCCAAATGAAACTGTGGAGAAAGGCGATTACTTGCTTGTCGAGGATTCTGAGGCAGCGAAAGCGTTGATTGTGCAGGTGATCGATGTGCAGTTTGCAAATGTTCCAGGCGTCTTCGAGGAGTTGCTACGCAGTATGCCCGACGGTGGGGATCTGATGCAGGGCGAGGATTTTGACCCGCTTGAGATTGCCCCTCACATAACGTATATCCAAGATGCCAGCCTCGTAGTCTGCAAGATACGCGCCACGGTAGAAAATGACAGCCTGAGTTCGACTAGTTCATGGCTTCCCTCACGGTCGAGATCGACGATAAAGAAGTTGCCGCTGCCTGTGCTTCTCAAACTTGCCAATATTGAAGGGAAACTGCCGATAGTCTTGGGCGGTACAAAAGACTCCTCGTTGTTGACGATTGATGCTTCATCCTTGGACGGC
>PEWI01000115.1:4195-5618 GCA_002779555.1 Candidatus Bathyarchaeota archaeon CG07_land_8_20_14_0_80_47_9
ACTGGAAAGAAGGAGACAGGGAAGTCCCACTTGTCCAAGCTTTTGATGGTTAACCTGATGCAGTACAAGGCTACCGTTGTTGTTTTTGACTTGAACGGTGAGTACCTGAGTCTGGGAATGACAAGTGATGGAAAAAGAAACGGGTACTATGACAAGATTCACGTTTTGACGCCTTCTCAAAACTTCAAAGTGGCTGTGAAGCAGTTGAATCTGCATGTTTTGCTGGGCATGCTTATTCATGCGCTTCATCTGCCTGGAACGTCTGCACGCGAGTTTCGCCGCATATGGCAGTCACTGAAGGAAAGAGACGCGCTCACTCTGCGGGAGTTGGGCGAAACGATAAGGAATTGGCAATGCAACCAGCAGGTTAGAGACGCCCTGTTCTCGCGCTATCATTCTCTAGTCAACTCTGGATTTTTCACAGACAATCTTGCTGAAGCCACGGTCATAGAAGAATTCCTGTTCAAGACTAAGGAGCAAGGCGGAACCGTGGTCATAAATCTGCGAAACACCTCAGCTATAGACCGCCAACTGGTTGTGGAGTATGTGCTTGGGAAGCTTGTTGAGTTGCTGACAAGTTGGAAGCTCAAAGCCATTTTTCTCTTCGCTGAAGAGGCGCATCTCTACTTGCGTGAGACTTATTGGGACGACATTGTAACCCGCATGCGGCACTTTGGGATATTTACTACGTTCATCACTAACCAGCCGGATACTATTCGTGAGAATATTTACCGTCAAGCTGACAACATTTTCCTCTTCAACTTCACGAATGAACATGACTTGGATGTGGTCTCAAGAGCAGCCAGAGTGGACGCGGAAACTGTAAGATCGATCGCCCGAGACTTGCCTCCACATTATTGCTTGGCGCTCGGAAAAGTTGTGAGGGACTTCCCAATCGTGGCCAAGGTCAAGGCCCTAGACGTCAAGACTATGGGTGAAACCAGACTTTTCTTCAAAGACACGAATTAAGGTTGTTCAGTCTTTGCCTGTTTCTTTGAAAAAAGGCCCTGAAAGTCTTTGTCAAGTCGTACTTCTCAACATCGCCTAACTGAACCCATCTAACCTCTTCAGCGTCGCTTGCCGCTTTGGCCGTTCCACCCTTAAGTCTCACAAAATAGTCTACAATCACAAAGTGATATCTTATCTTGCCGTGCTGATCAAAGTCTATGTTGTCGACGACGTCGATGTGCTCAGGCTTTTCAACCTCAAGCCCTATTTCTTCCTTGACTTCCCTTACAACGGTCTGCTCGATGCTTTCGCCTAACTCCACCAAGCCGCCTGGAACGCTCCATTTTCCTTTTCCAGGGTCGTTCTTCCGCTTTTCAAGCAGAATCTTTCCGTCGCAAATTATGATTGCACCGATGCCGATGAACGGCTGGGCTGGGTAAAGTCTCTTCAATGCCCATGCCTCGCTACGAGCCTT
>PEWI01000008.1 GCA_002779555.1 Candidatus Bathyarchaeota archaeon CG07_land_8_20_14_0_80_47_9
TGGTACTCATGGGCCTCTAGTGTTGGACCCTGCAAGGTAGAGGTTTTTCACCGGAGTTATATACGCTGGCATTTTTTGATTTATACGGGGGCCATACCATGCGCCTTCACTATTCCACGTGTATCTTTCAAATGTGAGTGGAGTGGCAGCGTCTTCTACTACTATGTGTTTGGACAAGTTTGGGATGACTTTTTCAGCTATCTTAATCATTCTGTCGACTACTTCTTTCTTCAACGATTGATACTGTTCCGTACGCGCTCCTTCTGAGCCAATCATCCAGTTATTCTTGTGGCTGTAGGGCGCGAGTGAAACCAGAATCACGCTGCTTTTACCTGTAGGTGCATATGAGGGTTCCAAATTAGACGGAATCCTTATTCCCAAACCGCGTAACTCCAGTTCGCCTTTTCGGAGAGTCCGATGGTATTCATCCCAATCCGCTTCCTTTTCTTCCCCTAAATAGTTGATGTGCGAATCAAACTGCTTCAGATCCGCGTCAACGCCAAGATAGACCACAAATCCGGACACCGACTGTTTCAATTGGCAAATATAATCAGTAAACTCTTTTTGAAGATGTTTTTCTCCAACGAGTTTTTGAAAAGTCTGTTTAACATCAGCGTTTGAAACCACGTATTTGCTTCTTAGTGTGCTTCCATCCTGAAGTTCAACGCCGATTGCTTGGCCATTTTCTATAATAATTTTTGACACCGCCTTTGCGAGCATAAGTTCGCCACCATGTTTCTTTAAGCCATCCGCGATGCAGTCAGAGAACTTTTGAATCCCTCCCTTCGGATAATACAGTCCTTCCATGTATGCGAGCCCAATTACTACAGCAGCCCATGGCGCCATTAGTTCAGATGGGGGAATACCAAGCCAGTTGCTTGGGTAGAATCCCAACATAAATTTCAAACGTTGATTCTTGAAAAACGAGTCTAGCACGTCTTTAAACGTCCGTCTTCCATACTTGGCTGTTGTAGGAAATCTGCGAACAAACTTTATCATGCTAAATAAGCCCTTTGGCGGTTCGAAGCTTGGGCTCGTCACTTCTCTTGCCACCTTAGCCATGATGTCAAAGAATCTTGTGATAGAGTTCCTGTCTTCGGGAAAATAGTTTTGCAGGCTCTTAATGTATTCTTCTATATTTGTACCTGTAACAATCTCCATTCCACAAGAATAAGTCCGATCTAATGGTTCAATTCGGATAAACTCGATATCCTTTTCCACTCCAAGTTCACGAAGTCCATGCGTCACAAAACCTTCTTTACCTAGTATAATGCCCTCTGGACCAGCGTGAAACGTAAACTTTCCTCTCTTAAATACAGAGCAGTATCCACCAAGGAAAGAGTTTTTGTCAACGACAAGAGTTCTTAGACCCGCCTTTGATAAATACGCCCCACAAGTTAAACCGCCTATACCTGCCCCAATCACAATTACATCATGTCTATCAGTCACTCTCTACACTGCCTACACTGTTCCTGTGGTTTTAATTCTCAAGTTGCTGAAATAATTCTCCTTCACCAAAGTGCGCGCGGGCGAATTAAATAAATGGTTAAAAATGGTTATAAGTCCGTTTTTGCTTATTTGAACCCGTAATGGACTTTTTTGATGAACGCGTTTTGGCTGCGCTCAAAGACGGCAAACCCAGAAGTTTCACTACGCTTCTGGGCGAAGTGGGCTTTAGCCATAACACTCTGCAGCAACATCTTGACCGGCTGGCAGCTCGGGGCCTTGTCGTCAAAGAGAAAATGGCTTCAAACAGTCTAGGAAGACCTAAATTCACCTACCATGTTCCATCCACAGCAACAAAGCAAGTGACCACCGCACTTCAAAACCCGTATGAGACGCTCGTGACCCTACAGTTCACTCATCTGAGGCACTTCTGCAGGTTCGAGAAGGGCGGCTACTGCAAAGAAGCAAAAAAGAATTGTGGGCCTCAAAACTGCCCCCAAACCAGAAAATAAGAATTATAACCACTTTACACCAATTATTTAACCCGCCCGCGCGCAACATAGGGTAGTAGATCAACCACAAGCTATATGTATTCTAAATGGTAGAAATACTTGCAAACCGAATAGGGAGACTTAAATTAATGAGGATAGGTTTTTGGTCCTTCTTAATTGGAATTTTACTTCTCATTTTTGGCATCGTAGGAGTAGCCAACGAAGTGTTTCAAATGCACATCAACATACCTTGGTGGCCAATTATAGCGTTGTTACTTGCCATATGGATCCTAAGCCGCGCCTTCAGAAAATAACAAGGAAACTTACTCTCTGCCATTGCTCTTGATTCGCGCATTAGAAAACCAAACAACAATTACAAAAAAATTTTGCAGTTATGAGGATGGCTTGGTAAAAAGTGCGGGGGATGGGGTTTGAACCCATGCAGCCCTACGGCAATAGGTCCTAAGCCTATCTCCTTTGGCCAGACTCGGACACCCCCGCCCGACTGGTGCGCGTTCAAATAGATTCCATGAAACCTGTTAATAATCTTTAACGCCTGCTGAACCTCTAAACCGTCAGCAAGCGTGCCGATTTCTGAAAGAAGGAAATCTACGACAACATCTGAGACGCACGGTTCAGCCCGAAGACCTCAAAAGGAAACGAAAGCTCTAAATTCTCAGCTTAAGCTCTTTTCATAAAGCCAGCGCCTCGGTAGCCTAGCCTGGTGGGGCACCGCCTTGGTAAGGCGGCGGTCGCGGGTTCAATTCCCGCCCGAGGCTTAGTTCCAACAAGAGCCAGAGAAAGATGGAATGACCATGCTAACCAACTTGAAAGAATACCTTGAGCATCTCCAACTTGAGCAACTTTTCAAGAAGCTAGACGCCTCCGACCCCGAGACTCTGGCCAAGACAGTCGAGCATTTTACGGTCAAAGAGGGCGAGAAGAGAGATCAGATTGTCGAGAACTACTTCGGACAGAATGGGATATGCCGTATAGTCGACACCGTCACGGAATGTCTGCTTGAGCATCCGCGACTTCCTTCGGAAGGGAAGGTGCTGGATGTCGGCGCAGGATCGGGCTTTTTTACGGTTAGAGTCGCTAGGAAAGTGAGAGCTGAGATTCCGAATGTTTCTTTTTATGCCATGGATTTGACGCCTGCAATGCTGCTTTCACTGGCCAAGAAGAAAGCGGATATAGTGCCTTTCGTAGGCCTAGCCGAAAACATTCGAGGCAGCATAGAACAGGCAAGAAAGCACTTCATTGTTCCATTCAAGTTTGACGCGGTCTTCTCCACGCTAATGCTTCATCACAGCACGCGCCCTGAAAGGTTTTTTGAAAGCATAAAGGAAACCTTGGAAAAACACGGAAAGGCCGTGGTTGTTGATCTTTGCGAACACAGTTTCGAAGAGTTCAGGACCGAAATGGGCGATGTGCACTTGGGCTTTAAACCTGAAAATATCCATGCAATGGCTCGTCGTCATTTTGCAGATGTCAAGGTTGAGAAACTTCCTGGAATCTGTTGCGAAAGCTCAGGGCGCTCTACCGAAATCTTCATTGCAATTATGAAGAATTTTCTGTAAAAACGCGGTTATATAATTTATATATGCATTAATGACAATGAAGATAGAGAGGGAAACCGTTATTGCCCTTTGACGATCCCCTGACTGTCGCAATAATCATAGTAGGGGTAATCATCGTCTGTCTGATCATTGTTTACGCCATGAGAAAACTTTGGAAAAAAGAAGGAAAAGTCCTGGAAGAAGAGAAAGCTGAGACGGAATTCAAGGGTTCGCCGTTCAAAATTGCCAAGAGCGTTCTTAAAGAGCAAGCCGTACGCGCCAGAGAAGAGCTTAGAATATTGGACTTGGAAAGGGAGATTCTGAGTGACGCAATTCGTCGGCTTTACGAGGCTCATGCGGAAGGAAAGATAACTGAAGAAGAACGTGAAAGACTAGGGGAAACTTATAAGTTCCGCATGATGACTGTGAAGGACGCCATTTCAAAAGACGAATCAGTTGTCGCCTTACATGAACTCGAGGCCATGCAGGAAGACCTAGTCAAGCTTTTCAGCGAACGTTTCGACGAGTTGAACTCCAAGATCGGCGAACTGCGTTCAAAGGTGGAAGTGCAGCCCATAAAAGAGATAGCCGTACCGCTCACGAAAGAAGAGCCAACTTTGAGCACTGAGGAAAAAGCAAGGAGAAAAAAGAAGCAGCCTCCTGCAAAGCAGAGCCCGAAAACCGAGGCTGAGAAGAGAATAGAAGAAATCAGGTCCGAAGTGGAAAAGGTTCTGGACAGACTGGGGCAGATGGAACTTGAAACCTAAACAAGATTGGATTGAGACGGCCAAGAAGAACGCTGCCAAAGAGGCAGTTAGAAACGTTAAAGACGGGTCTGTCGTGGGCTTGGGAAGCGGAAGCACGGCTGCCTTTGCCATCGAGGAATTGGGAAACAGAATCAAACATGAAGGATTGCATGTCTTAGGCGTTCCAACATCCTATCAGGCTTTCATGCTTGCCGTCAAGCACAAGATCCATATAACAACCCTTGAAGAACATACGACACTGGATCTGACGGTAGACGGAGCAGATCAGATAGATGAGAATTTGAATTTGATAAAGGGCATGGGCGGAGCTCTTGCACGCGAAAAGATTGTAGCCTCTGCCTCAAAAAAGCTCATCATAGTAGCTGATGAAAGCAAGAAAGTCAAGGTTCTAGGAGAAAACAACCAGCCAGTTCCGATCGAGGTGTTGCCTTTTGCAGCATCGTATGTGATGCGCAAGGTAGGAGATGCCGGCGGAAAACCAGTTCTGAGAGAAGGCGCAAGAAAGGTCGGGCCTGTAATAACTGACAATGGCAACTTCATCATAGACGCGGGTTTCGGGCCTATCCCTAAGCCAGAGAGGTTGGAGCGAGAGTTGAAGGCTATTTCTGGGGTAGTTGAGACAGGGCTTTTCGTCAAGATGGTTCACTCTGTGTATCTTGGAAAGCGCCAAGGCGTGGGGAAACTATATAGGCGAATCAAATAATAAATTTCTAGAAGCTTTTTCCAAAAATTCTGCTTGTGTTCCGACTTATCTACGGTTCAGGGAGAAAGGGAGGAATTATCCAAAAGACCAGTTTTGATAATGACATTGGCAATGCCATCAGTGTGTACAGGAACACATGAAAGACCTGACAAGACATCATGTACCCAAATAACCTTAAATCAAGCAGCGTCAATCAAAATACCCATAAGCGACAAGGCCGGGGTAGCCTAGCCTGGCTAGGGCGCCAGACTCATAATCTGGAGAACAAGAAAAGGGGCAAAATGCGCCTGATGTCCAGAGGTCGCGGGCTCGAATCCCGCCCCCGGCACCAGCAGATTCTTGTACTAGTTGACGAGGGTTATTGCTGTGGTGTCTCTCGTTGATATTTCAAGCTGATCTCCGAAGCCTTTCTTCACGTAAGCATGCTTTATGATAATTCTGTCGCCTTGCCTCAGATTACCAGCCGTTTCTGCATGTTTCCGCCAAGCTGAAACCCAAACCGTTCCAGTCTCGTCCTTCAGCTCGAAGGAAGCCACTTTTAGAACCTCTTCCTTAGACGTCTTAACGTTTCTGAGCATGGGTTTCGTAACGATTTCTCCTTCGACATTAACGCGGCTTAGTCCCTCTTTCAA
>PEWI01000142.1 GCA_002779555.1 Candidatus Bathyarchaeota archaeon CG07_land_8_20_14_0_80_47_9
GGATTTTCTGGGTTTGGATAGGACGAATTATCCTGAGAATGTTCGGATTGTGCCTGTTCCGACGACTGCGATTTTGGGTTTGAAGCATCTGCTGGGCGCGTTTGCGTTTGGTGCTGATGGCGTTTTGGTGATTGAGGGCAGTCAGGAGATTGATGAGCGGTTTACGAAGAAGCGGATGATTGATTTGGGTCGTGAGCTGGCGAAGTACGGTGTTGAGAACATGCGTGTGAGGTATAGTTATGTGCCTTTGCCGGTTTACAAGAAGGCTGCGGAACTGTTTAGCATGTTCACGGGCAGGATAAAGAAGTTCGGGCCGCTAGCTGAAGAGAAGCGTAGTGCGATAAGGCAGAAGTTACAGGTTTGAATTGTGTTTGTGCTCTGATGCTCTTTGTGGGTGTTCAGCCCTCTTACATATAGATTGAACTTGAAGTGAGTTCAGAGCTTGGGTTTCTGTTTTCGTTCTAGTCTAGTAGTTTGAGGAGTTCCTCTTTTGTCAAGCCTGCTTGTTGTATGATTGCGAGTAGCGTGCCTTTTTTGATGGTTTCGTGTCTTGGGACGGTGATTTTGTGCTTGCCGTCTGTTAGGAAGATGTGGCTTCCTTTTTGGTGGACCGTTTTGAAGCCAGCTTTGTTGAGGGCTTTCAGGAGTTTGCGCCAAGAAAGTGTTGGCAGTTTTCTAGACAGTTATTTCCACCAGCTCTTTCTTGCGCTTTAGCTGGTTTAGTTCTTCTGGGAAGGCTTCTAGGTAGCCTTCTATGGCTTCGCGGATGTTGGTTAGGGCTTGTTCGCGGTTTTCTCCTTGGCTTATGCAGCCTGGAAGCTCAACCACCTGGGCTGAGTAGCCGCCTTCGGCTTCTTCTCGGAGGATTACGGTGAACTTCAAGCCTTTTACTTTGATCATAAGCCGCGACCTGTTAGTATTCAGTCTTTGATTTGATATAAACCTTCTTCGTTAATGAGGAAGCATTTCGTTTTTAGTTTGTGCAGTGGCTGTTTGGGGTTGTTGGGGTTTGGGCAGTTCTTGCGTAAGCCAAAAAAGGGGCTTGTGCCTTAGTGGTTGAGAAAATAGAGGGAGCCTGAGGACTCTTTGACGATTGATGTTAGGATTCCGTCTGAGGAGGAGATTTTGGAGAATCCTAAGCGGGCCGAGTTTTTGGGCGGGGCGTGGGTTGACAGTGGGAGTCCTGATGTGATTAATGTTTATTGGCATAAGAGGCAGAACCGTTTCACGGTTTACAGTTTGCTGCAGGTTTTGGAGCATGAGACTTTGCACGTGGTTTTGACTCGTTTTTTGAGTTTGCACCTGTCGAGGAAGCTTGACCGCGTGCATCGCAGCAAGTGTGTTTGGCTGGATGAGGACAGGATGGTTTTTGTGAACGAGGTAAGGGTGGGGGAGTGGATGCTTCCGCCGTATTATGAGGAGCCGACTGAGGACTTGCTAGAATGAGAATAAAGCGCAGGTACTGGTTTCCTGTAATCCTCTTCATTGTCGGTCTTGTGTTGTTTTCGCTGGGCCAGTATTACACGTTTAGAGGTGAGGAGTCTGGTTTGGGTTTTGAGTTGTCGCTCTCTGGGCTGGTTCTTTGGGCTGTTCTTTTGGCGATCGGAATGATTTATGTGGCTCGTGTGCGTCTGAAAATCTTGCGGGATGCCAGCCGTTTTTGATGCCGCTTGGCGTCGGATGTGTGTCTGTGCGTAGTCCCATGCTTTTCCTCCTAGTGGATATGTTAGGCGTCCGCGTTTTTCTTTTGTTTAGCAATGAATCGAGCCTGTTGTAGTTTTGTCGTGAGTTGGGGGAGTGTTTGTCGGACAACTGGTGCTAGGGGTTGTTGTTTGGCTGTTTTCACAGCCTAGTTTTTTCATGTGTTGTTGGCTATGAAGCTTAACTCCGTTGTGAATCGGGATAAGGAGCATAAGAGGATCAAGGATATTGCGGACATTTATGCTCTTTTGTGGTTTTCTGGCATGCCTATTGCTGAGCTTAAGGCTGATCTTTTTCGAATCTATTCTATGGAAAAGGCCAGAGAAACGGTGCGTGGCTTTACGAGAGATTAGGTTGATAAGGTTTCTGCAGCGATAGGAGTGGATTCTGGCGAGATTAGTAGAGTGCTGGCAGAACTGAAGTAGTAACAGGCATGAACTTGAATTGACAATGTCGGCTGAAGTGGAGCTCTCAGGGCTGACCCTACTTCCGTTATATATGAGTTGGACTTGCTGTTGAGGTCTGGGATGTTAGCGCGTTACGGATAGTATTTTATGTGGGTGTTGCTGTACGGTTTGGTGATGGTTATGAAGGGCAAGTTTACGTATGTTGGGATAAGGGTTAGGGATTTGGAGAGGTCGATTGGTTTCTACACGGAGTTGCTGGGTATGAAGGTTGTGGGTCGGGGGAAGGTTGAGCAGACCCGGGGTGAGACGGTGGGTTTGGTGAGTGAGGAAGGCGGTTTCCTTCTTGAACTGAACTACTACGAGAAGGATAGTCCCTACGACACTAAGTACGCTGTGGGAGAGGGGTTGGATCATTTGGCGTTCAAGGTTGAAGATTTGGACAGGGCTTTGGAAGAAGCGCGAAAAGCAGGGTATCGGACTGTGTTGGAGATGAAGGCAGACGGTGGACGATGGGCTTACATAGAAGAGCCGAACGGAATCTGGATAGAACTCTTCCAATGACCGTGCAATTGCGCTTCTTGGCTTTGCTGAGTAGTACTCTAAGCTGCCTACCCCTCCTCTATATATAGATTGAACCCCAAGCCCACGATTGCATTCATCCTACCCAGAGGCTTCGTTTCACCTTCCTCTCAAGGCACATAGCGGGCGCTGCGGAACTCAAGTTTTCCGACTCGTATACTCGATTCCGTATGCCCTTCATACATTAGCCCTATTGCTGCTCTTTTTTCTCAGATAGCCCCTCTTTTCCCATCACGAGAACATAGCTTGACTGAACCTTGTATACTTCCTGCCTGATAACTGGTTTTTCGAAGCGTGAAGTTCTTCAAGCAAGTTTGGTTTGGATAAAACTTTACCCCAACCAAACCAATTACGTTGCTTCTATCAGGCCGTATACACGGTTCAGGGAAGAGTAGAGAGCAGGAACAGAGAGGCGCGCGCGCTGATGGTATGACCTGAAGATGTATCGTTCTCTTATTTGGTGAAAAGGGTCTTTGCTGATTTCAGTTTGGAACTTCGAAATAATATCACTTGTAGCTATGACTAAAAACTCGGTCGATCGGGTCGACACTTCCTCCCATCGTTTAACGTGTGACTCAAAAACATTCGCACAAGCATGTGCGCCAGAAGATCAAACCTCGATAGTCTATACTGTTAAAGGGGCAACTCTAGGAGCAACACTTCCTTTGAAGAAAAACGCATTTATGTTTTAACGTGCGCAAAACCTTAATTCGTTTTGCCGATTATTCAAGAGTGGTGATTGTATTGAGCATGGGTAGTGCTAAGAAGAAGCCGATGACTAAGAAGGAAAGAGAAGAGAAAAGAAGAAAGCACAAGGAGAAACAGTTGAAGAAGTAGTTCTAACCATTATGTGACATCCATTCTCGACGCTCTCCGAGCTCACTTGGCAAGTTCTGAAGCTGTTGAAACTTCCCATTTTTTGTTCGTATAGTGTCTTGACCATTTATCACCAAAGCAAATTATCTTCTTCACGCTTCTATGATTTGGGCAGTCTTCGATCTTTTTGGGACAATAATATATCACGTGTGTGCATGAGGGACAAGAAATCCGAGAAACAAACAATATAAGGCACGTTTGAAGCGTTTTCACAAACGTGCGTATGGTTCATTTATCTCTTACACAAGGGGATGGGGTTACTGACAATAATTGTTGACGATGCAGGCATAGGCGACCTACTTTTTGGCGTGGTTATAGCAGCCTTTCGCTGCGAAACTCAGGAATTTACATACGATATCTTGGATGTCAAATATTTCAGGTCTTCCAGATTCCGGTCAAAAGAATATTTGAACCAGGCTTCAAAAGTCGTGTTTCAACTGCTGGGTAAACTCCAGATCAAGAAGGACGAACAAATTCAAATCTGCAAAGGCTATGTCTTCGACAAAGCGGTAAATCGCCTAATAGAAGTGTACGGCAGCAGTCGGGTCGACAGAATCAAAGTTACCGGTGAGCCGCAGAGGCTGACAGAAATAGCGTACCTTGACGAAATCAGAAACTTGGGTTATGAACCGATAGAAGAGAGAGATGAGAAAAAGGCAAAGAGCTTCTTCCATATGATGAACTGGCTGAGGAAAAATCCAGAAAAACTGATTTATGCAAAGACCGGCTGGCCAAGACTTCAGAGATACGGTTTATTCAGATCATACTGTCAAAAGCAATCAATAGAAGATTGAGAAATCGGTTCTTGAGTCTACAAGGCGCTCATTGGTTTCAGGGATTAGTAAGAAAATCGCCGAAGGCGTCTCTTTCAAAGCGCACTTCTCTTATATGTTGAATTCTAAAAGCTATGAAAATCGGGAAGTTGGAAAGACATCTCCACTTATGAGAGTTCACATCCTACGAACGTTGTCATCTTCATTTTTTAAGCCTACAATTACTATATTCCGTTTTCTGAATGAACGACAAAGACCAGCATGAAAGTGGAAGATGGTAATCTGCGTTATTTCCCAACTTTGTCTGAATGTTTTTTCTTCTTTTGGGCATTCTTCTTTTTCAATGAAGGCATACACTATTCTCCACGAAACAATACTCACTACTAACAATGCTATGCTACATAAGTTTAAGGGTAAAGTTTTAGCCCCAAAACCCCAAAAATCCTAACTCTGATTGAAAGACCTGCCTGCAGAAACATTGCTCTAGTTTCGTTGATATCTTTTCATTTCATTGTAGAGATAATCAAATGAATCTGATTCGATTCCCTGTTCCTTTCTGTAGGCTTCATTCAATGGATCCAACTTCTCATACGCCGCTAAGACAGTTCTTTGTCCAATCAAGTCATCAATCAAGTCGATGTCTATGAGTTTTCTTTTTAGCAGCATGCCAAGCTCTGCAAAAACCTGCAGTAATTGATTTATTTCTACTAAGCTGCCATACCTTTCCTTATAGTCGTCGACGCTCCCGATCTCTCTATCTTTGACTTTGTCCAAAGCTTCTAGAAAATCCTTGCTACCAGTAAATGAATAGAGTCTGATTATGAGGTCCGTTTGTCTAAGCTTGGTCTGATGCTTAATCTGAATAATGTAGTAGATGGCTGCAGCGAACACACCTGCAGAAGCAATGGCTATCGATATTGTCTGCAATGTCGATATGTCAATCATTCTAGACACCGATCAATGTAGTCTGTTTTAGTTCAGCTATAACTTTTCTGCAAAACCAGAAATTGGTTAATAATGACTGATAGAAGTTTCTTCTATATGATCATTAATACAACAAAAATAACTGTGCCAATCATACAAATCATAAACAAAGCCCACAGACTCAGAGCCGCAAACAATCCCACCAATCTCGA
>PEWI01000196.1 GCA_002779555.1 Candidatus Bathyarchaeota archaeon CG07_land_8_20_14_0_80_47_9
CGACATCCTAGAAATCCAACTGGACTCTTCAGAACATTCATCGTCATGCGAATGAAAGGTGTTGGCAGCCTAAGGGAGATGACTAGACTGCTGAGTGCCGATGATAGGCTTAGAAAGATCTGTTTACTCAAAAAAGGCGAGAAAGGCTATCCACGGCCTGTTCTGAGCAGGTTCACCAGAAAGGTAGGAGCAGACAAGCTTGAAAACATAATAGAAGACAAGGTCGTTACGCTCCTGAAAAGAAGTGACACTGCAAACGTTGACGCTGTTTTGGATGCTTCCTTCGTAAAGGCTTGGAGCACACGTCACCCAAGAAACAGTCAAACAGGCTTCTCTGACGGAGAAGCGAGAGTTGGAAGGGCAGGCAGAACGTTCGGACTCGGCTACAAGCTTCACTTGTCCATAGACTCTGACAGCAGGCTTCCACTGGCCAACATTGTGGCTCCGGCAAACGAGAGCGAGAAGAAACACACACCGACAATACTGGAAAGAACCAGACAAATCCTCTCTAACGCAGGAGCCAAGCTCAAACGCGTAATAGCTGACAGCCAATACAGCGACGAGAAAATCAGAAAAACCGTTGAAGCGGTGATTCCTTATCCTGCCAACCAGAAACGCGGTGTCAAAGGGTTACTGCGGGTTGACAGAAAATTCAGATCCCACGGCCCAGAAGACCTGAAGAAGAGGTATCATAAGAGGCTTGCGGTTGAGGCTGTTTTCAGCTTCTTGAAAACCCAGTGCAGCCTAGCGTTGAACAAGGTCAGAGGACTGAAGAACGTAGCCGTGTACGCACTCTACAGCATGCTCAGCCTAGTCTTAACGAGAGAAGTGGCAGAGAGCATCGGGAGATCTGATAAGGCAGTTTCACCAACCTATTTCAACACCTAATTTCGGGACAAGGCAGCGCGCGTTTTCGCTAAAGAAATCCTTCGTGGACACGTGACGAAAGTTGGCATTAGTCAGAACTGAGCAAAGGTTGTTCTGCGCTTCCTGAAAGAGGTTTCTGTAGCGCTCGCCCTTGGTGCAGATATGAAGACCTACGAACTCTTCAAAACCGAAGACATATTGTCTGAGCCGATTGACAATGGCAGAATCTTGGTCAAGCAGGGTTTAGCTGAGAAGGTTGAAACTGAGCAGGCGCAGGCGTCTTCGTGTTTCTCCAATTTTGAATTCTTGCCCACAGGATTCGGGTCCCGATTATTATCAGCGGATATGATATGATCCAAGTGATGGAATATAACATGCCATAATAGTTGTGAAACATCTGAAAGTCATAATCGTTAGCGCTAAAATTCGGACCTTTCGGTATCGCTATCATAAAAAGGGTAACTATCCTTAAAATGTTAATCAAATAGGTTACTGCTGCACCAATTGCAAAATATATTATCCTGTACTTCCAAGGAATGGTGGTCTTTCTCAAAAACAACAGGATTGTAACAGTGTAGATTAAAAGGCTTTCAACGCCTGCACATGCCCAATCTATACCAAAATAAGCGTATTTTAATGGATTTTTCGGGTCTACTGCACCCAAGAGAGGCATGGTTGTCGCAAAAGACAAACTCGTTTGATATCCCATTAGGTTTAGAACGTTTGCCGCAAGCGTAGCTGTTGCTGGAACAAAAATCTGTAGTGGTGTGAGCTTTTGTGGGTATAAATAGTCTATCGTGAATAGCACTCCAATAATCCCTAAAAAGAGTGTAGAAATCGGAAAATCCCCTAAAATATTGATTCCGTATTCTAGTAGGATTATTAAGCAAAAAAGCACCGCAAAAACCAAAAATTCTATTGAAATTGGCATATAACTTACAATAACATCCTCTTGGGAGGGACCAATATTTAATGGAGAGACATACTGCCTCGTTAAATCCTTGATTATTGTGTTTATTCCGTAATAGTTGGCAGCAACCACGTATATTGTAGGAAGTAAAAGAGCTATAACGAACAAAACGGTTCTTATTGATCGCAGTTTGTTTACTTTGATTTTCTGCAGTTTTTCCCAGCTCAATATTATTTCCAAAACAACTAGCCATAAGAAAAAAAGGAGAAATGTTCGCCCGTGATATGTTTGTTCAAAGGTCCATGGTTGCAGAGAATATAATATGAGAAACGGCGCAATAAATGAGAGGATAGGCAAAAGCATTATTATGATGTGAACGTTTCTTTTAACTGCTTGTATAATATTTGCCATCTGTCTTTCCCCTATTCTCTTGAAGTTTCATATAGTAACTAACACTCATTTAAAAGTAATATTTATAGCTACAGAGAGAAAATCTCGGAAATTCTTTAATAGATAAAACTGTGTTAATGTTGTTATTAAATCGAGGGTCATGGAAAATGAATCTAAAAGAAGGGTTCATAGGCGGTTTTCTTGTCCTGGCATTTGTCATTTTTATAGTTGGTCTTTTAGCTGGTATGGTGATGGTTTCTTTTATACCTGTTAAAGCTGACATCACGATGTTGGCATTTATTGTTTTTGTGTTTGGTTTCATTGCTGGAATGGTTACAGTTGCACTGTTGCTAACAGTAGTGAAGCTGAGAGAATTTACAAGAAAGACTTCGTAGACAAGTCTTTGAGGCCTGAATAACTGCATGGCGAAAAGGTATAAGAGTATGCGTGTTTTCTTTATGCAAAGCTGGTAGTGGTTAAGGTGAACGTTCCAAAGGAGATCACAACTTACTGCCCAAAGTGCAAGAAGCATCAAGCCCATGCAGTCACGCTTTACAAGCCTGGAAAGAGGAGACCAATGGCGAAAGGCGAGCGGGCACATGAGAGAAAAAAGAGAGGGTACGGTGGGCAGAAGTATCCACTTCAAAGAGAATTTGCCAAGACGACCAAGAAGCAGACTTTGAAGCTGAAGTGCAAGGTTTGCAGTTACACAAGACATAAAGATGGTGTGCGACTAAGAAAACTAGTCATTGCATGAGAATTGAGGTGTGAGTTATGGCTGAATGGGAAAAACTTGTTCCGAGACCGAGAAGCAGTTTCTTGCGCGTGAAATGCCCAAAATGTGGCAACGAGCAAGTAGTCTTCGACAACGCGACGAACAAAGTCAACTGCAACGTCTGCAAAGCTGAACTGGCAGAGCCTTCCGGCGGAAAGGCGAGAATTAAAGGTGAAATAGTAGCCGTTTTTGAATAGAGATGAACGTCATAATGGCGGCTAAGAACCAAGAGTGGCCAGAAGCAGGCGATCTGGTAATAGCTACCATAGAAACCGTCACTGACTATGGTGCTTATGCTAAGCTGGACGAATACGACAAGAAGGGTCTACTGCACGTTTCAGAAATCTCTTCTTCATGGATTCGCAACATCCGCGATTTTGTGCGCGAAGGGCAGAAGCTCGTATTGAAAGTCTTACGCGTGGACACGGAAAAAGGGCACATAGACTTGTCCCTGAGGAGAGTAACCAAGAGAGAAAGAATCGAAAAGATCATGTCATGGAAAAAGGAAAGAAAAGCTGAGGCTTTAATCCGAAGTGTAGCTGAGAAAACTGGGCTGCCGCTCGAAGAGGTCTACGAAAAAGCTGTAGCACCCATGGAAAAGGAGATGGGGCTGTATGAAGGTTTCGAAAGAGTCCTCAAAGAGGATACAGAGGCTCTGACGAAAATCGGCGTGCCGAAAGAACTTGCTGATGCTATTGCAGAGGTTGCGAAAGAAAGGATACACGTTCCCATGGTCAAAGTCAAAGGCACGATTGAGCTTCGCTGCATGAAGCCAACCGGGGTAAAAATCATCAAGGAAGCCTTTTTAGGTGCCAAGAAGGCTGAAAAATCTCGGGATGCCAAGATTCGCTTTTACGTGATTGCCGCGCCGAAATACCGTGTTGAAGTATTGGCAGAGAATTACAAGCATGCTGAGGATGTTCTGCAAGAAGTGGCACAAGGTGTCGTTTCGAATGTTGTCAAAGCCGGTGGGCAAGGCACTTTCCGAAGGGAAAAATGATGGTTTGGCTCCTTAGGAAATGTGAAAAATGCGGAAAATACACGCTTCAGACGATTCAGTGCCCCTATTGCGGCGGCAAAGCCAGAATGCCGCACCCGCCAAGATTTTCACCTGATGACAAGTACCTCAGGTATAGGATGGCTCTGAAAGAGGGGAGTTCAGCAGAGTGAAGGAAACTTTCATCAAAGAGCTTGCGAAAGTGGAATTGAACAATCCGATTCTGATCGAGGGGCTTCCCGGTCTGGGGCTTGTTGGCAAGATCGCCACTCGCTACTTGGTAAAAAAGTTGAAGGCTGAAAAGTTTGCCTACCTTTATTCGCCTCATTTCCCTTACTTTGTGCTTGTTGGCAAGAAAGGAAGTGTCAGGCTATTGCGCGGAACATTTTACTACTGGAGGAACAAGGGAGGGAAAAACGACATAATGTTCTTTACGGGCGACAGTCAAGCGCAGACGATTGAGGGGCAATATGAGATTTCTGATTGCATACTCGACTTTGCTGAACGGCACAACGTCGAGATGATTATCACGATAGGCGGTTACCGAATGGAAGCAAAAGCTAAGCCTAAGGTCATCGCGGCAGCCACAAGCCAAGAATCCCTAGACAAGGCGCTGCGAGCTGAAGCCATCCTCAGTCCGATGGTGAGTCCTATCGTCGGGACGGCGGGCTTGATTCTAGGTCTAGCACGTTTCAAGAAGATTGACGCGCTTTGTCTTTTGAGTGAGACTCGGGGATACTTGCCAGATCCGAATGCAGCCAAGAGTGTTTTGGAAGTGTTGCAGAGAATGTTCGGTCTTGATGTGGATCTGGCAGGGTTGGATGAAGAGATCACCAAGGCGGACAAGATGGTTACTCGTTTGCAGAAGATTGAAGAGAAGAGAGCCTTGCAGGCTGAAGAAGTACGGAAGGAAGAAGACAAGAAGATAACTTACATCTCTTGACGGGAGCTAAAAAGCCAGTTCTTCCTTGATTATTCCAACAATCTTTTCAGCTGATTTTCCGTCTCCATAAGGAGATACTGTTGGCAACTGTTTTGGATGCTTCAACGTTTTCCTCATGCCTTCCAGTATCTTCTGTTTTTCTACCCCGACGACTTCAGCGAAGCCTGCTTGGACAGCTTCTGGTCTCTCAGTAGAGAGGCGAATGACCAAAACGGGTTTGCGTATGCATGGCGCGGTTGCCTCTTCTTGTATGCCGCCTGAATCTGTAACTATCATTTCACATTTCTTCATCAGCACTAGAAAGTCCAGATAGCCTAGTGGCGGCAAGATCTGCAGGTTTGCCGTTTTCTTGATTTTGGCGTAGGTTTGGTTTTGCTTCAACCTCTTTTTGGTGCGTGGATGCATAGGGTAAACGATTGGTATTGGGGCTTCGGCAAAGGCTTCCATGAAACCCTTGAGAACTGCGAGGTTGTCCACATTTTCTGCTCTGTGAGCGGTTGCAAGTGCAAATTT
>PEWI01000259.1:0-863 GCA_002779555.1 Candidatus Bathyarchaeota archaeon CG07_land_8_20_14_0_80_47_9
GTTTTTTTGTGCGAGTGCGTTTTTATGTTTTGGCTTTGCAAGCCTGAACCAGTTTTAAGAGTGGACATGTTAAACCATATATGAAGGGAAAACCTAGACACATTGGAAGTGAGATCAGTGGCTGAAGGGATAAGAAGCTTCATAGCCTTCGACATTGACAGCGAGTCGGTTCTGAAAAGGATGACAGAAGTTCAAACCATGCTGACGAAGACAGGGGCTGACCTGAAACTTGTTGAGCCCAAGAACATTCACATGACTCTGCGATTTCTCGGAAACATTACGCCGAACACGGTTGAGAAAATCTTCGAAGAAATGAAGAAGATTCAGTTCGTCCCGTTTGACGTCAGGCTTCGCGGCGTTGGGGCTTTTCCAAACCCACGCTATCCTAGAGTGGTGTGGACAGGAATCACGCAAGGCGCTGATCAACTGCGGAGCATCTTTGAACAGCTCGAGCCCAAACTGCTTAGGCTGGGTTTTGCGCCCGATCCGAAGGGCTTCAGTCCGCATCTGACGATTGCACGTGTCAGGTCTGGAAGAAATCGCGTTGAGCTTGCCGAGTACCTTTCGGAGAACGAGAACTTCGAGTTCGGAGTTATCGGAGCTAAGTGTTTGAGGCTTAAGAGAAGCGATTTGACGCCGAGAGGGCCGATTTACTCCACGCTGAAGGAGTTTTGTCCGCAGCAATAGAGGAAAAGGAATAGAGTTTATGCCGGAGAAATTGGAGCAAGTTTGCAGGGCTGTTCTGAAAAGGGTTACGCCTGAAAAGAAGGAACGTGTCAAGATAGAGGCCTTGGCGGAGAAGCTGCTTAAGAGAGTTGCAGATGTCTCTGGAGAGTTGGGTGTCAAGTCCACAGTTCGGCTGG
>PEWI01000259.1:879-5306 GCA_002779555.1 Candidatus Bathyarchaeota archaeon CG07_land_8_20_14_0_80_47_9
GGACACGTGGCTCAGCGGAGAGCCAGACATTGATGTCTTCATGCGCTTGCCAAAGACGATACCTCGTGCTTCCCTCGGAGACGTCAGCCTGAGAATAGCCCGAAAGGCCACGATGGGTTCGAAGCATATTGAGAGGTTTGCGGAGCACCCGTACCTTGAGGCAGTCGTTGACAAGACTAGAGTAAACATTGTGCCGTGTTATGACGTGAAGAAAGGGGAATGGCAGAGTGCGACGGATAGGACGCCTTTCCACACGGACTACGTGAACGGGCATCTAGACGCGAAGATGCGCGGGGAAGTGCGTCTGCTCAAGAAGTTTATGAAAGGAATAAGCGTTTACGGGGCTGAGATCAAGACGGGGGGTTTCAGCGGCTACTTGTGTGAGCTTCTGATTTTGCATTACGGGTCGTTCCAAAACACGTTGAAGTCCTTCGCCCAGCACAGACAGAGGATAGTCGTTGACATTGAGAACCACTACGAGCAAAGGGAGAATGAACTTGGTCTTCTGTTCAAAGAGCCCTTAGTGATTGTTGACCCTGTTGACAAGGGAAGAAACGTTGCGTCAGCCGTGCAGCCGCAGAAACTTTACACCCTCGTGGCTGCTTCCAGAGCCTTCCTGAAGAAGCCAAGCCTAAGCTTCTTTTATCCGCCAGAGACAACGCCTCTCTCTGTGAAAGAGTTGAAACAGAAGCTGAAAAAGCGCGGCTCTGCCATTGTTTTCTTATGCTTCGGTAACGTTGACGTTGTTCCAGACATCTTGTGGGGTCAGCTTTACAAGTCTCAGCGTTCATTGCGAAAGCTTCTCAATTTCAGTGACTTCAAAGTCCTGAGAGACCTTGCTTGGAGCGATGAGAAGACCATTAACATGTTCATTTTTGAGCTTGAGGACTGCCGTATCCCGCTGGTGAAGAGCCATCTTGGGCCGCCGCTTGAGAAGGAGCGTGAATGTGAAAGGTTTTTGGCAAAACATCATAGCGGCTCAGGCACTGTTTCTGGGCCTTACATTGGGGATGGAAGGTGGGTTGTTCAGGTTCGAAGGAAGTATACGGATGCTTGCGTTTTGCTTCGGGAAAAGCTTAAGGGTGGTGGAAGGAGTGCTGGTGTTGCGGAGCAGATTTCTCACGTACTCAGGAAAGGATTCAAGGTTTTGGTGAATGATGAGATAGTCGAGGTTTATGGGAAGAACAAGGAGTTCGCAGAGTTTCTGACAGAGTTTCTTTCCGGCAGACCAAAGTGGCTAGAAGCCGCTGAGACTGAGCACTATCAATAGTGCGCCGAGCGTCCAAGTGTAGAACGCGAAGTAGTGGAATTTCTTTGTTGAGACTATTTTTGAGAGAAGTTTCAGAGCGACGTAGCCTACAATCATGGTTATGACCATTCCGACAGCAAGTTCTGTCCAGCCTGTTCCTGAAGTGGCTATTTGTCCTCTCTGTATGTATGCTTCTACGAATAAGTCTCCCAGTATGGCTGGTATTGAGAGTAGGAATGAGAATTTGAAGGCTTTTTCCCTTTTCAGCCCGAGCAGGAGCGCGGTTGATATTGTTGCTCCGCTTCTTGAGAGGCCGTGGAATGCTGCGAAGCCTTGTGCTATGCCCATTATGAGGGCTGTTTGATAGGTTATGTTGTCGGTGTTTTCTTTTCCAAGTTTTGATGTGTAAACCACGGTTGCGCCGACGATGAAAGTTGCTCCGATCGGTAAGATTCCTTCAAAGCTGTTTTCGAGGAATTTGGCGTAGAGCAATCCGATTATGCCTGTGGGGATTGTTGCAATGATTATTAGCGGTACTAGCTTTCCATATTCGGATTGGAAGTCTAGATGAGCGAGAGACGAGAGTATGTTTTTGACTTCTTCCTTGAAGAAGAACACGACGACTGCGAGTGTTGCAACATGGAGAATGACGTTGAAAAGTGGTGTTGTTGTTAAGCCTAGGAAGTGTTCAGCTACTTTCAGATGTCCGCTGCTTGATATTGGCAGCCACTCTGCTGAGCCTTGGATTAAGCCGAGAATCGATGTGTTTAGCAGCTGTTCAGACATGGTCTATCTCTCTTAGTTTTGGTTTGAAAGATTAATTAGCGTAGCTTATTAATCCTTTATTACTGGTGTCAGAGTATGAGTGAGTATCCGTCTGGAAGCCGTGAAGACCGAGAGAGGCTGGCAGGAATGCCCACGGAGAAACTGGTAGATTATTTCTTTTTGCAGATTCGGAACCTGTGGCGGGTTGACGGCTTGTACTTCTTGGGCATAGAGCAGAAGTTCGGCACTGAAGCGGCGACGGAGATTGACGCTGGCGTCTGGGAGGCCATGGCCAAGATCGAAGCCAAAAACCTTCAGAGAATGTTCCAAGTCGGCGAAAACCCAGATGTCTCCACAATAATTGACCTTCTGCGAAAGTCAAGCTGGGCTCTGGATCAGCCTTTCAAGACCATTGAAGTAAGCAGTAAACGGGCTACTTTGAGCGTGGATAGGTGCCGGACACAAGAGGCACGCTTGAGCAAGGAGTTGGGCGAGTTTCCTTGTAAGAGAGTCAGGTTTGGCTACCTGAGGAACTTCGCAAAAACGCTTAATCCAAACGTGGAAGTTAACTGCTTAGTTTGTCCGCCTGACAAGCATCCTAAAGACTTATGGTGCAAATGGGAATTCGGGATGTGATTCATTGAGTCTAATGTTCGCTAACCTTTAGCGTGGGATAGAGTTCCCCAAAAATCATAAGAATCTGGAAGCCTAATGAAAAGCGATGTGCTATGAAATCTGCTCTGGCTGCGATTCTGATAGTCATTCTGGTAATTGTGTTTGTGGCTCCCACTATCTTGAAGGTCGGAGCGATTACGACCATTTACATTTTAGCAGACGGAACTGTCAGTCCGCCAGCACCGTTGATCCAGCAAGACGGGAACTTATACACTTTCGCCAGCGACATCAACGGATCCATAATTGTCCAGAAAAGCGGAATAACCATAGACGGCAACAACTACATGCTTCTTGGAAACCACAGCTCCGGTGATTTGAGCAATGGGCTCATAATTGATGGCGTAGGCAACGTAACAACCAAAAACATCACGATCAGAAATTACTATTGTGGCATCTTCCTAGGTTCAAACGCCTAAAATACCATACAGAACAGTTGCCTAATAATGAATTTCTATGGAATCAAGCTGAACTCAACCTCAGCTTACAACACAATCAAAGGAAATACGTTGGACCACAACACGTGGGCCGTATGGATCGACTACAACTCAAACAACAACGACATAAAAGCAAACAATTTCACACGAGAAAATGGTGTCTGCTTTGAAATCCAGCGCTCTACTGGCAACATGGTTTAAGGCAACATTATGGAATCCAACACGGGCGGCATTGGGCTTTACCGAGCAAGAGACAACACCATCCAAAACAACACCCTGCTCAGCAACCGCAACTCCTGCGTCGACCTCACTCAATCCTCATTCAACAGCATAAACCTAGACCCAACAAAAACCAACGCCCTAACATTCTCCCAAAAGCTGCCAACCACCGTTCAAGATTTTGCCAAGAGCTAACATTTAAACTCCAACAAAAAACAATGCAAAATTGTCCAAGAAATCACTCTAAACAACATTGAATCACACCTAAAGCGCACGTCAAACACAACCAGAAACATCATACCGAAACAAAAACAAAACCCAAAACACAAACAAAAAGAACACAGCCGAACACAAAATTTTTCACACACCCATACTAAGCCTATCTAACTCAAAGCCATAAGCACATAAAAACTACTAAACTTCAAACCCACAATCACCTTAGAAGAGGGACTAACCGAACTCGTCAGCTGGGTCAAAACCCATGGATGGGCAGCCACAGACCTCTTCGAGAAAGTTTTAAACGAACTGAGAGAAAGAAAACTAGCAACCTAAATGAACAACTTTTAACGCTACCACTTTCAAACCTCTTTTATGGGTTCTTTCTTTTTCCGTCTTTGTAGCGTCTTCCCCACAGCATATCCTAAAATCTCCTTCTCGGGTCATCTTCTGGCAAAGCATGAAATGTTATAGTAAAAGCGCTACACATTAGTCTAATCTTTTGAGCGACTCTCTCCCAAAAAATGGCAACGCACAAGAAAAGATTATAAGCCATTATGTAATTACATAGTTATATGGTGATATCTTTGGGAAAGTATGTAACAATCTCTGTTCCAGCAGATGTCAAAAGACTCTTGGAAAAGGTTAAGGGGAGAGATGAGTGGGGCAAGTTTCTCCTGAACTTATACGCCGAGGTCAAGAGGCTAAAGAGTAAGAGGGCATTTGAGGAGTTAGCAAGCACGCTCACAGACGAAGACTTAAAAGCCATACTAGAATCCAGCAAAGAGCTCAGGGAAAGGTTCGCGTTTAGATGAACCTACTTGACACAGACATAATCATAGAGATGCTACGAGAGAGAAAACACGAAG
>PEWI01000030.1 GCA_002779555.1 Candidatus Bathyarchaeota archaeon CG07_land_8_20_14_0_80_47_9
GTCCTGGTCTGCCTTTCGCTTTAACTTTGAACCATAGAATTCCTTTCTCTGCCGTTTGAATTGTGTAAATGTTTTTGCCGTTTACTGGGAGTGCTAGGCCCCCGCCCTCGTTTAACACGTAGTCTGTTCGAATTTTTTCGGGATGATTGCGGACCAACCAGCCTGCTCCTGCTTCCCCGCCTTTTTCCTCGTCTGCTGTTGCAGCCAGTATAACGTCACCTTTAAGCTTCATATTGTTCCTTTTCAGAAGCTTCATGACCATAACTTCCATAGCCGTCATTGACTTCATGTCCAATGCGCCACGTCCCCAAACAAACCCGTCCTTGACCACGCCGCCGAACGGGCCTACACTCCACTCTTTCGGATTTGCAGCCACAACATCCAAATGCGAAAGCAAAAGCAAACTTGGTTTTTCACCTGTTCCTCGAAGGCGTGTGATTACGTTTCCTCTTCCGGGTGCAGACTCGAATTGCTCACATTTGAATCCGTCTTTTTCCAACGCTCTTGTAGTGTATTTTGTGGCTGGAGTTTCGTTTCCAGGCGGGTTTGTCGTGTTTATGCGGATTAGGCCGCTGAGGAATTCCGTGACCTCTTGTTCAATTTCCTTCAGAAGTTTGGCACACATTTCGGCAATTCACCTGTCGGTCAGAGTATTAGTGCGTTATTGACTTAAGATTTTACCCTTTCAAATTTCCCCATGAAGTCTGGATATTGACTTCTGCGAAGGCTTTCAGATACGTATCTGGAATGTTTATTTAGTCATTGAAAGTTTTAACTTGACAGGTCACAAACAGTGATAATAGAGGGCACTTCGAATGGCTACAGAGCAGTCTCAAGTCTTGCCTAAGCTACGCGAAATGGGATTGACAAAGACCATCGGCCTAATATCAGACACGCACGTGCCCGCTCGAGCCAGAGAAATACCCAAAGAGGTCTTCGTGGTTTTCGAGAACGTCGACTTCATAGTGCACGCAGGCGACTTGGTGGACCTGTCAGTCATCGATGACTTGGAGCAGCTTGCACCCGTCTTGGCAGTTTATGGGAATATGGACGGGCCGGAGATTCGCGGGAAACTGCCAAAAGTGAATTCGGTCAAGGTTTTTGACTGGAAAATTGGAATCATGCACAACCCCAGCGCACTTTTCGGAACGCGCAAAATGCGGGAAATTGCCCTACAGAACGGTTTTGACGCCCTTGTCTTCGGACACACTCACAGTTCGAGCATTAGGTGGGAAGGAAACAAGCTGTTCATAAACCCCGGAAGCCCAACAAACCCTGTTCCTCCCTTCATAACCAAGCCGTCTGTCGCTCTGCTGCGTGTAAGCAAAGAAAGAATAGCCCCTGAGATAGTCCAGATTTAGATGTTGGCTAGTGACTGTAAGATTTTCACTTTAACCCACCTCTCCGCGGCGGGAGGATGTTGTTTCGCAGAGAGTCTTAAATGCAGAAACTGCTGAGCGGTATTGCTGAAACATGATTGGAGGTTAGCATGTATGGAGAGGTGTAAGAATCCTTGGCATAAGGAATGCAAAGGCAGCGATATCGAGGTCTACATTCAGGTCAGAGGAGAGAAGCTTCCCATCTGCAGACGGTGCTGGGGCAGAATAGCGAACAAGGATTTGGAGTGGTGAAAAGATGGACGGGTTCAGCATGAACACAGCTAAATCGTTTCTCGGGAAAAACGTGAACCTTCACCTGAAAGACGGTTCCGTGATAATCAACGTTCAGCTCGCCGAGATTCAAAGAGACGAGTTGAGAAGAGAAACCCTCGTCAGATGCGTTCCATACGGAAACAAGGACACATTCAGAGTTCCCATGAAGAACATAGCATGGGCAGAACTGCTTAACCTCAACCTACTGCTGACCACCGGATGAAAACAGTAGCGCCACAGCCGTTAACGAAAGCCAAAATAGAGAAGCCTAGATTAGAATACGTTCATGCGCTGCTCACACTGTGGAATCTGCTGCACCAAAACGGGAATGCTGCTTTCCAACGCTGACATTGAGCTTCTGGAAAGAGCAGGCTATGGCAGACGGGAGTTTGTACGCTACGACAAGAATGGGTACGCCAAACTGCGAAACCGCAACGGCTACTGCGTCTTCTACGACTCTGAAAAGCACCGCTGCAAGGCCTACAAGCACCGACCTTCAGGATGCCGCATATACCCAGTGGTCTACAGCGAAGAAGACGGAGTGATTGCGGATGACCTGTGCCCAGAGAAGGACACTGCATCTGCAGATGAATTGAAACGGAAAGGAACGAAAGTCGTCAAGCTTCTAGACAGGATAGACAGCGAAGCGGAAACACGCAAGCAGCGGATTTCTCTATGAACATTCCTTTGACATGAAACTATCAAACAATCTTAAATAAAGCTAAGCAAATTCTCTGAACGGTGATAATATGCCTTGCACGGTCATATGTGGAGGTTTTTGGGGAGACGAAGGTAAAGGCAAGATAATCTCTTACCTTGCACTCAAGGACAAGCTGGACTTCTGTGTAAGAACCGGTTCAGTGAACGCTGCACACACTATTTGGTACCAAGGCAAACGTTACGCGTTGCACATGGTTCCAGGCGGATTCGTCCATGAGAAATGCCGATTGCTGATCGGAGCCGGCTCGAACGTTGAGGTTGCGCAGTTCTTTAAGGAAGTTGAAGAAACCAACGTCAAAAACCGCATAGGCATAGACAACCAAGCCTCGATAATTGAAGAGAAACACTCAGCGCAGGACAAAGCCAGTTCGCACCTGAAGGGCTTAGGCACGACAGGCCGCGGTGTGGGACCAGCAATTGAGGAAAGAGTTCGCAGAACAGCCAAGATTGCACGTGACGTTCCCGAGTTGAAACCGTATCTCGCAGACGTAGCAGCTGAAACAAACAACGCAATAAACGGAGGCAAAAACGTTCTCCTTGAAGGAACTCAGGGATTGATGCTCTCACTTTTCTACGGCACCTACCCCTACGTGACAGGCCGAGACACAAGCGCATCGGCAATATGCTCTGAAGCGGGTGTAGGCCCGACTAAGGTTGACAATGTCCTCGTAGTGCTGAAGTCCTTCATGACTCGGGTGGGCACAGGCCCGTTACCGGGAGAACTCTCAAAGGAAGAAGCCATGAAACGCGGCTGGTTTGAAACTGCCGCAGGAACAGGCCGAGACAGACGTTCGGCACCGTTCAACTTTGAACTTGCCCGAAAAGCAGTCATGCTTAATGGCGCAACACAAGTGGCGGTGACAAAGCTTGATTGCGTGTTCCCGCAATGTAAAGGCGCAAAGGACTACAATGATCTTCCAAATGATGCAAAGCAGTTCGTAAATCAGATTGAAAAGCAAACGCGGGTTCCCGTCTCGCTGATCGGCACGGGTCCAGAGGCTTTGGACATTATTGACCGAAGACGATAGCGGGTTTTTCCCGCTGATTGTGACGTTTCTGTGGAAAAACAATAAGAATTGAGGCGCAATTTGCCTAACGACTCGCGGGGCTTGGCAGTGTTTAACAGAGACTTGAAACTGATTCTGACCTGCAACGTGATAGGCTCTTTCGGAGACGGCCTCTACTCCTACCTGCTGCCAGTTTATATGAGAGAGACGCTGAGAGCGGACCCAGTGCAAATCGGGATACTATACGCAGTGACAAACCTCTTTGCCGCGCTGACCCTCCTCTTGGCTGGAAAGCTTGCAGACAAGTATGACCGCAAGAAGATTATGATCGCCGGCTGGCTTGCTTGGCTTCCAGCTCCACTGATTTTCTCTTTCGCAAAGGACTGGCTGCAGATGCTACCTGGGATGGTGATGTGGGGCTTCTGGCTCGGCTCGCCGACTACAACGGCCTACGTCATAACGGCGGCTGACAAACAAAAACTGACTTTGACGTTCACGACTATATCTGCCGGGTGGTCAATGGGCTACGTTTTCTCTCCAGCCCTTGGAGGTTATCTGTCAGGTATCATGGGCATGCAGTTTGTATTCTACTTGGCCTTCATCTTCTATGCTCTGGCCTCCTTGACATTGCTGTTTATCAGAAGCCAACGCGCAAGCCAAAGCACTCAGCAGACCTCGGAAGAGCAAACGTCGTTTTTCAAGCTGCTGAGAACTGGGAAATTGCTGAGGCTTTCACTTTTCTTTGCTTCAATAATGTTTGTCCTGATGATGTTCCGTCCCTTTGTCGCGCAATTCCTTGCCGACGTTTATCGCTATGGCGACTTTGAAATAGGCATCTTTGGATCAGTGGCTTTCTTAAGCTCCGCGGTTCTAGGAGTTTCGTTGGGCAGGCTTGGAGACAGGTCGAGAAAATCTTATGCTCTTGCTGTCTCCATGATTCTGTGTAGTCTTTCGCTGGTTCCTCTGCTGTTGTTCTCCAACTTCTACATCCTAATAACCGCATTCTTCATTGCAGGCGGCTCTTACATCACTTGGTCTCTAATGAGCGCTATTGTCGGACCACTTGCACCGGAATCTTGCAGGGCGCGTTGGGCTTCAATACCCCAAACGGTGAGCATGTTCAGTTCGATCGTTGCGCCCTATGTCGGCGGCTTCCTGTACAATGTCTCGCCTTATTACCCTTTCATGATTGGAATTGCAGCGACGCTGATCTTTGCATTGATCGCATCCACAGGGTTTCTTGACCGAAAGTAGTCGTCAGGGAGTTTGGCGATAGTTTTATTTCTAGGTAGGCATTTGGTTACCGTTTCAAAGGTGAAGATTATGGGTCAATATGGTGAGCATCACATCAGGTCCTCGACAGCCTTTATCATAATGATATTCATCGCTGGACTAGTTCTCGGAGGAATAGCCTCTGTCTACGTGAACTATCAGCAGATGAGCGCCCTGCAGAAGAAGCTTTCAAACCTTGCAGACCAGGTTTCTCGGCTTTCAGGCAACCAGACTGTCTACAACGAAAACGTGACGATCTACCAGAACAGCACAGCGTTGGTGGATTTGTATCAAAATGTGAAGGATTCAGTGGTGTTGGTCAGTGTTACAAGCAGCTCGGAAGCAGGCGAAGGCTCGGGTTTCATCTACAACTATTCGGGCACTGTCGTCGTGATAACCAATTACCATGTCGTTCACGCAGCAGCAAGCGTCAGCGTAACCTTCTCTGACGGCGATGGCTACCCCGCAAGCGTCTTAGGAACAGACCCATATGCAGATCTGGCAGTTCTGAACGTCAGTGCCCCGCAGAACAAGTTTAAACCTCTTGAAGTCGTCAGTTCCTCAACGCTGAAGGTCGGTGACTTGGTCATAGCCATTGGAAACCCGTACGGCCTGGTTGGCTCTATGACAACTGGTATCGTA
>PEWI01000025.1 GCA_002779555.1 Candidatus Bathyarchaeota archaeon CG07_land_8_20_14_0_80_47_9
CGCCCATGCACCCGACCATGCAAGGTACTCCAGCGGCCTCGGCCACTGAGGCGATCTTCTTGCCTTTCAGAATTCCGCCGCTCTTCATCAGCTTGATGTTTATCATGTCGACGGCTTCTGCCTCTATCAAGCGTAGTGCGTCTGCAGGCGAGTGAATGCTTTCGTCAGCCATTATCGGTATCGGAGAGTTTTCTCTGACTCTCTTTAAGCCGCCTAGATTTTCAGCCGACACAGGTTGTTCGGCGAACTGGATTTTGAACTTTTCCATCTTGTTCAGAACTTCTATAGCTTGTCTTACTGTCCACCCTTGATTCGCATCAACCCTCAGCTCTGTTTCACTTCCAATAGCTTCTCGGATCTTTTTTACCCGTTCAACATCTTCGGCAGGGTTGACTCCGACCTTCACTTTCAAGGCTTCAAAACCTTTCTTCACGGCTTTCACAGCATCCTTTGCCATTTCCCTCGGCGACTTGATACTCAACGTTATGTCAGTCATGACCTCTGTGCGGTAGCCGCCGATCAACATGAAAAGCGGTTTACAAGCCGTCTTCCCCAGAATGTCATGCAGCGCCATGTCGACACACGCCTTTGCAGCAGGATTGCCCTCGACGATTGAGTCCATGAGCTCGACATCGCGCTCAATTCTAAGGGGACACTCGCCGATCAGTCTAGGCGCGATCTTGTCAAGAGTCCTAACAACGGTTTCTGGGGTTTCTCCTGTGACTCTCTTCGATGGCGAAGATTCTCCCCAACCAACTACCCCATAGTCGGTCACGATTTTCACGATTACATTGTGGCTTTCAGTGCTTGCGGCTGGAGCGATCCTGAAAGGCTCTCTGTACCTCAGCCTCACTGTGTAGACTTCGATCTGTTGAATCCCCATTCAGCACACCAAAGACAAGTTTACCGGTTCCAGAGGAAAAGCTTTACTCAAGGTCTTGCACGGCTTTTTTCCCGCGTTTTCTCAATCCTCTGAACTTCAGTTTTGCCGTCAGTACTTTCTCAGTTGCAAAGAGACGAGAAGCAACGTACATTATGACAAGGGTGAAAATCGAAACGTAAACTATGCCCCAGACGGCAGTCCAGTAGTCGCCCATAGTAACGGCTCTGGAAGCGATGATAGGATGGCTGTAGGGAATCGCGTAGAGCGCGACTTTGACGGCAAGAGGCAAGGCGTTGATGTCCACGTACATTAGGATGAATGATGGGATAAATAGGAATGGATAGATGTAGCTCACAAGTGACTGAGCGCTTCGCACATCCTCGGCGAAGGCAGACAGAATCACCGCCATGGCGAGGGCTGAAAGCAGCGCAACGAAAAGCGAGATTCCTAAGAACAGGTAACCGAAAAGTGACGGAACAAGCCCCAAGGAAACCAAGTCTAGGCTTGTGCCAGCCTGAAATGTTGACGTGAAGGATCCCATGTAGTAGTTGAAGCCGATCATGTAGGCTATTGCTGCCACGCCTGCAACAACAATCGAACCTGACAGCTTCCCCATAAGAATCGAGAACCTGTCAACTGGCAAGGTCAACAACGTTTCCAAGGTTTTCTCCTCCTTTTCCATAGCCACCGAAGTTGCAGCTATCTGCATGGAATAGGTGAGCAAGATCATAATGGTTATTGGCATGGCAATCGCCTGTGAAATCATCAGAGCCGAGAGTTGCCCGGGATCAACCCCCTCCTTGATCTGTCCTTTGATGATAGACGATTTCTCCTCGTATACGATGTTGGGAGCAAGTTGTCTGTTGAACCCGCCGATGAAAACGTCAATCATTGAAGAACCGATACCTTCAAACACTCCCGCGCTGGAGAAAACGCTGTAGATTTTCACAAGGGCGGTTATGTTTTCGTTTCCGCTCATGTGTTGAGTCATGTTGGCGCTGAAATCGGGCGGGATTTCGATGAGCTGCGTAGTGTTGTACTTTGACAGTTCATCTTGATTCACCACGTCTTGTGGATCAGTGTAGTTGGATATGAAAACCCTCATAGAAGAGTTAAGCGTAGCTATGAAAACTTGGGAGTAGCTTCCTCTGTCATTGTTCATGACTAAAATGGTGGCTTTCTGAGCCTGCTCTTGAGCTGACTGCATCGAAAAATTCATCACGGCGCCCAGAACTGGAAACATGATCAGCGGAACAATTATCATCCCTAACAGTATTTTCGGGTCTCTGATCAGCTCCTTTAGCTCTTTGACCAGAATGTTTCCGAAACCCTTAAGCAAGTCCTACCACCTTCGCAAAAACCTCTTCCAAGTTCGCGCTGGCGAACTTTTCCTTTAGCTCCCGTGGTTTTCCCTCAGCCACAGTCTTGCCCTTGTTCAGCAATGCGACTCTGCCGCAGAGGTGTTCGACTTCAAGCATGTTGTGACTTGAAAGCAACACGGTAACACCGTAGTCCTTCACGTACTTCTTGATTATTTCCCTGACATGATAAGCGTGTAAAACATCCAAGCCGCTGCCTGGCTCGTCGAGGATTGCAAGCTTAGGCTTAGTCATCAAGGCTCTGGCCACCAGAAGCCGACGCTTCATTCCTTTACTGTAGGTTTTGGCCTTATCCTTCAGTCTTTCGCCTAGGCCAGAGATTTCAGCGGCATCGTTGACTATTCTCTGAATCTCGTCTTTGCTATCGGTTTTGAACTTGGCCATGAAGTGCAAGTATTCCCATCCTGAAAGGTTCCGGTAGGCTCCAGCCTCTTCGGGCAGGTAAGAGATGATTTTGCGGACTTCAGCCGGCTTTTTGACAACGTCCAGGCCAAAAACTTCGACACTGCCAGAAGTAGGCAACAGCAAGGCAGAAATGATGCGCAACGCCGTGGTTTTCCCAGCACCGTTTGGGCCTATGAGACCGAAAATCTCTCCAGATTCTACGCTGAGGTTTAAGCTGTCCAAGGCACGTATGGCGCCGAAATCCTTCGTCAGATTGGTTATTCCAATGGCGTTGTCCAAAGGCGGTTCTCTACAGTCACGTACTCATTTGGACTTTGATAGAAAAACTTTCCTATGTGGCTACCCATGAAAATGGTAGAAGATGATAAGTTAAGCCGCTTTTTCCAAACACAATCTGGGAATGGTTTCGCGTGCGCTTGCTATCACAAAAGATAAGTAAAAACTGCCCAAAAGCGAGCTAGTGCGGATTGCCCCAACCTAACCTTCTTTTTCTGAATCGCTTTTCGGGGCTATCGCATCCCAAATCCCGAAGCCGCCCACCGTCTCTGGCCTTTCAACTGGATTGTACCATTTCTTCTTCGCGCCTACCTTTGATCTCATTTTCCAACCAAACGACTTCGGTTCACTGTCTATTGCTTTCAGCAAAACCTCAATCCTCCTACCAATCGCTTCTCTATCTTCCTTCAGAATCCGCTCAGGATCGATTACCGCTTGTGGACCAAGGCGGTCTAGTTCAGAGATGAACCTGCCGATTCTTCTTAGGTTCGTTGTACCTGTGTACCAGAAACCCCAGTCTGCTGAGAGCAGTTTTGCCGTGTAAGTTGCGTCTATGCTCTCTTTGTCTCCCTCCTCTTTGACCTCGTGAGTTTTAAGCAGCAGCAAGCAGTCTTTGAGGTCTTTGGCGCTGAAGGCTTCCCAGATCTGTATTTTCTCAAGCAGGAAATCTGTCACCGTGATCGTTGGATAATCAAGTTCCAGCCTTCCTCTGAAGTCTACAGGGTGGTTTGCCACGAGCAATCTGTCGAAGAAAACGTCAACATAGAACCAGCCTTTAGGATGGTAATATATTTGCCTCTCTGAGGCAGCAGAGGAAAGTGTTGTTCGGCGTTTTGCGTAGCCGAGCTCAGCAAAGAAAGCTTTGATTCCTTCTCTTTGCTTGCCATATGAAACTAGGTCAATGTCACTGTATTCCTGGCCTTGAGCTGTGCCTGTTCCTATTCTTCCCAGCTTCACCGCAAAGTCTCGGCAGTCAAGGCAGTGGATGGCTATTCCCAATCCGCCCAGAATCCTAAGAGTCATGCCTCTATTGTTCGCTTCTTCAACCATCTTCTCTGCTTCGTGTATGAAAGCTTCAGTCGGAACGACACCGTTCCATTCAGGAGGCAATTCCCTTTTGATTTCCTTGTCCAGCATCCAACTCATTGGCTGCCTACCTTTCAACCTTCAATTCTCTGAAGCCGGATGAGCTTGTCGCCCTTGAATTCTACGAGGAAAGCTCGGATGATTCCTTCAGCATATTCACTTCCCGGGTTGACACAATGCGTTCTGCCGATTTTCATCGAACCAGAGGCTTCATGGATGTGACCGTGCAGCCCGAGGAAGGGCTGGTGTTTTTCTATCATTTTCCTAACAGCCTTGGAGCCGACCGGAACCATCACGACTGATCCGCCTCTGATTATTGGGTTGAGTTCCTTATCAAGGAGTGGGGCTTCATCCAGCTTAGACTCAAATGGGGGAGCGTGAAAATTGAATATCGACGACTTGATGTTTTTTAATTGAGAAATGTAGCCCTCAAGCCTTGCCTCAAGCTTGTCTTCTTCCTCTTCGCGCGTAGTCTTCCACGGACTTGGGTTGACCCAGCCGCAGCTTGTCATCTCATGAGTATCATCTATGTTTATGACTTTACCTTCGCCGTTGATCACGTTCTTGTAGGTTTCAATTATTTCGTCGACCAAGACTCTGTCATCGTTTCCCGGGCAAACGACCACTCGCGTCTCCTTCGGAACTTTTTCTGGAATGAGGTCAAACCAGCGTTTGAGTGTTGAAATCATGACATCGTGGAAAACCTGATCTACCATTTTCGGGTTTTCAGTCATCTCTTTGTATTCGCTTTCGTTCGTCAAGTGTGGATAATAGCCGATTCCTCGAATGTCTTTGAAAGCCTTCTCTAAACCTCCCGAATCAGTCTCGTGTACCTTGCCCATCAGGTAGTAGGCGTACTTGCCGTTCTTGCCTTCGACGACTGGGACGATCATTTTTCCTGTTAGATCCCCGCCGCAGATTGCCATATCGACTTTCATCATGGCAGACGCGTTCAGGAATTTTCTCCACGTCCCTTCTGAGCCGTGCATGTCGGTTGCAAACAGCATCTTTGTTGACTCGCCCTTTTTCTTTCTAAGCAGAAAGCTCAATGCTGATTCTCCATTGATTCTGCGTATTTCTACGTTATAGAGTTATTTAAGACATGCGCAGCATGAAAAGACTTAAATTCCATTAGCCTTAAAACAGTTAGAACTGGGTGTTACAAAGAAAATGGCATCAAGTAAACCCGG
>PEWI01000173.1 GCA_002779555.1 Candidatus Bathyarchaeota archaeon CG07_land_8_20_14_0_80_47_9
TGTTCAGCTCTCTTAGGTGTGCGGCGTTCGCTGAGCCGGAGATTATGACCATGGCTATGTGCATTCCCCACGGGTCGCCGTCCGTGAAAATGTAAACTGGAAGGTTCAGCTCAGCGTTGAGCCTTCTGAGAAAGTGTCGTGTTGCCCTCGGCGCCTGTCCAGCCGTCAACACAAGCAGTGCATTGAACTTCTTGTGCACGCTCTCTTCTATGAACCGCGTGAACAAACCGCCTTTCTCTATGGCTATCACCTTGTCCGCCGTCGTTTTCACAAACTCGGATGAAGTCAACGCTGGGCCAATCATGACGCCGTCGGGGTGCGAAGTCAGGTTCATTGTCCTTCCCTCGTAGCCCGGCACGGTGTATTCTATTGTCAGGTCTCCGAAGATGGCTGAGCGTTCTTCAGGGAAGATGCTGAAGTCTTCGCGTGAGAATCCCAGGATGGTTTCCAAGTCTGTAACTATGTTGTTCGATTCCTGCTGATCCTTGAAAGTCATTTCATACGCCTGTGCAGAATAGTAAACATCTCTCAAGGTTGACGTTTTGCGCTGCGAAGTCAGCTCATTGGAAAAGAGTGCGGCCCACGTGAGCTGTGTGAAAGGTTTCACGTGGCGGATGTTGCGTGCGCTCCGCTTGACTTTCCTGTCTCCCAAGATGAACTGTCTGACTTGCGGGTCGTAGTAAATGTTTTCTGTTGAGCGGCTCGGCATCGTTATTGACGGGAAACTTCCGCTGTCAAGCTGGTCGTAGATTTTTCCTCCGAGCCCTGACAGACTTTCTAAAACTTCCTTCCTTCTCTCTAGGATGCTGCTTTTATGCTTCTTCTGCGCCATATTTCTTCACACTCGCTAACAATTTCTCTATGTCAGGTGGCTTTTGTTTTCCAGCAAGCTGAGTTGAGAACTGCGCTATTTTCGGTAAGTACTTGCTGAAGACTCCAAGCCGCTTCCGCTCTCGGTCGACATGCTCCCTCTTCGACATGAAGTGCTGGATCTGGCGGGCAACCTCTCGCAGTCCGTTGGCAATTTCTCTTCTGACCTCAGGTCTGTCGGCGATGAACTCTTTGCCCACTGTTTTGTATGGAACTTTGGTGCTACAGATGTGCACCAGAATCGCAACGGGCATGTCTGGGCTGACTTTGTACCTTCTCCAGTTCATGGCCGTTATGACTCTTACCGAGACGTCGCTGGCTTCATCGTAGAGTAGTGGGATGCGGTTGGCAAAGCGGTAAATAATGAAGTTTCCCCTCTTGGGAATTTCTCCGCCATAGGCGAGTCCAACCTCAACGATAAATGGGTGGCCAGCGTAGGTTGCAGGTTTGCGTTGATGAACCACCACAAATTCGGGTTTCAACTCCTTAAGAACTCCAGCTTTCAACAAGTCTTCGCCTAAAGGTGAGAGGCAGCTTGCGTCTGGAGGTAAGAACTCCTCGTACTTCTTGAGCATATGCATAAGTCTGACAATCTCTTCATGAGTGAGTTTCTTCGGATTCTTCGAAGGGCTTAAGTTGCTGAATACCAGAAACTTTTGCGCCGTGATTTCCCCTACGCGGTGAAAATGGTTCTTCAGAAACTCAAGCATGTTCTTGTAAGGCGTTATCTGTATCAGGCGTTGAAGAAGCTCCACATCAACGCCGTACGGGTGAGGTTTAGTTTCCTTCGGCGGCACAGGCATCTCTTTAGTGACTCTTGTAAACCTGTAAAGCCTGCCCTTTGGATCGACAAAGGTCAGGTTCGCATAGGGGTTTACCATGGCCGTCTGCTTGAAATAGTCAAGAAGCTTGGGCATAGCTCTGAAGTAGTCGCCTTCCAAGGAAAACTCGACTATTGTGCCCCGCCACTGTTCCTTGTTTATGAGAACCTTTCTGTCAAGTATAAGCGGGCGGTTTCTCTGAATGTCGATCATGAGTTTGTACATGTAAATTTTGGACATCTCTGTGCTCGAAGTTATGTAGGCAGGCTGATGAGTTGTGATCTGTCCGTAGAGAATCGCCATCTTGCCTCCTAAGCCGAAAGTTCCTCTCTGCTGTTTCAGCTTGTATTTGGAGCCGAAGAGCACTTGGCCGAAGGCTGATGGGATGTGTCTGGCCGGTATTCCTATGCCGTTGTCTTCAACTCTCAACCTGTAAATCTGGGTTTCTGCGCTGGCTTCTCCCTCGTATGAGAGTCTAACGTAAACGTCAGGCGGTATCTTGAGGCTTTCAGCAGCGTCCAAAGAGTTTTCCACAAGTTCTCTTACAGCCGCAAAAATGGCTCTCGAAGGGTTTGTGAACCCAGCTATGTCTCTGTTTCGATAGAAAAAGTCAGCAGCACTGATCTCTTCAAAGGTTGTCTGAGCCACTTAAGCCTCCCCAATCCCCTTCACAGCAAATTCGCTTCTACGATATGTTCTGCTCATTCATTAATTTAACTACGTTCCTGACCTGAAAACATGGTTCTTCATTTAGTCTCAACTCTTCGGTAATGAACGCGTGTAGTAGTATTCTCCGACTTCCTTCTGGAACTTGTCAAGTTTCGAGCCTTCCTTGTTGACTCTCGGTCTCTTGGTGGCTGGGTCCCTGCGGAAAGTCACTTCCATCACTTTCAGAAACTTGTTCATTCCCTTCCTCAGACTCGTAGGAGCATATACTGTGCCTTCTACGCCGGGTTTTCCAGTGAAGACCATCAGGTTATCCGCTATGAAGTCCTGCGTGACCACATCGTGTTCCACGACGAAAGCTGCCACGTTATGATTTTCAGCCACTCTTCGAATGATCCGCGCCATGTTCAGTCTTTCCTCAACGTCTAAGTACGCGCTCGGCTCATCCACCAGGAAAAGGTCAGCCTTGCGGGAGAGGCACGCTGCAATGGCGACTTTCTGTAGCTCTCCGCCGCTCAGCTCGGTCACATTTCGATCTAGGAGCAGATTTACCCTTAAGGGTTGGAGGATTTCGGTCTTGTACCAGCTTGAAGAAAACTCTTCTTTGGCAACGCTCATCAGTAGCATCTGAACTGTGCCTTCGTACTCCGCGGAAATGTACTGAGGCTTGTAACTTACCTTAGTTTCCCCGAATTTTGTGCCGTCGTCGGCTTCTTCGATGCCAGCCAGAATCTTGATGAAGGTCGTCTTGCCTATGCCGTTCGGTCCGAGAATGCCGACTATTTCTCCTCTTCTTATCTCGCCGCCGTGGGCTGTGAGTTTGAACCCTTTGAACGTTTTTTCTATCTTCTCCCATTTAAGCAGCGTCTCACCTGCGCCCGAACTCACAGCAGGCGGCTTTTCATGAAATATTATTGCTTCTTTCCTGAAGCGAACGTTCTCGTCTGGAATGTATCCCTGCAGGTAAATGTTTATGCCTGTTCTAACGCCGTGAACATTGGACACAATGCCGTAAACACCTGGTTCACCGTAGAAAACGCAGATCTGATCGGACAGGTAGTCTATTATGGCGAGGTCATGTTCCGCTATGATTATGGTTTTCTGTTCATCTTTCAAGCTTCTTATGGCCCTGGCCACTTCCAGTCTTTGCTTCACGTCCAGATAGCTTGAAGGTTCGTCGAAAAGATAGACGTCCGAGTCGCGGCACATCGTTGCAGCTACGGCCACACGCTGCAGCTCTCCTCCGCTTAAAACCTCGAGCGGCCTGTCCCAGATTTGCTTGAGTTCGAGCTGTTCTGCGATTTTTTTTAAGGCGCCTCTTTCATCTACTTTTCGTAGCAGTTCGCCGACGCTTCCAGAGACGACCTTGGGAATCCTGTCAACGTACTGCGGCTTGTGCGAGACTTTGAGTTTTCCTTCTCCCATCTTTTGGAAGTAATCTTGAAGTGTTGAGCCCCTGAAGTGCTGGACTATTTCGCTCCACTCAGGCGGGTTCTCGTAGTTGCCGAGGTTCAGTTTGACCTCGCCTGAAAGTATCTTCAGTGTGGTTGTCTTGCCTATGCCGTTTTGCCCGAGCAAGCCGAGAACCATGCTGGGTGACGGTGTTGGCAGTCTGAAAAGCTTAAACGTGTTGGGTCCAAACCTGTGGCTGCAGTCTTTGTCCAACTCGTCTGGAAGGTTCACTATTGATATGGCGTTGAATGGGCACTTCTTTATGCATATCCCGCATCCTGTGCAGAGAGACTCAACGATTACTGGTTTGTTGTTTTCGAATCGTATGGCTTCTATGTGGGTTCGCACTATTGGACAGAAACGGTGGCATAGCCTATTGCAGTGTTTGGGCTTGCACTTGTCAGCATCCAGCACAGCCACTCGCGTCATTGTGCATCAATCCATGAATGCTCTCAACAGGTAGGTTATAAACTTGAACCCTCAAAACCGTGCAAAAAGAGTCTGACTTCTTAGGCAAACAAAAATCATGAGAAGAGTATTATCTACTTAATTCCCTTACCACTCTTCCTCTTCCCATTCTTCATCCTCAGTGTCTTCTTCTTCCCACTCTTCTTCCTCATCCATCATTTCATTTCACCTCCACAAACTGCTGTGTACCTACACAAGCCACCTAGCAACGCTTTAAGGGTTATTATTCGTCAGTTGTCGAGAATAAAGACCAAAAATGCGATCGACAATGTCCTTTCAATGGCTTTCTTTCACAATTTTCGCCGTTGAAGAAGTGACGGGCTTCGGTATCCCCGGGGTCAAGTACGCCCAACACAGGTTCGGCGAGTTATGCGCTGCCCCAATCCGTCCTTGAACGTCTATAGCGATCAACCCCATGGAATTGTACCCAATCGGCATCCTTCGATTAACGAGCCGTATGGCTTGCTCGGCTGCTTCCTGAGGAGTCTTGCCAGTCTCGATGTAGGTGCAAACAGTCTTCGCCAAGACGAGCCTTATCGCTATCTCACCTACACCTGTACCCGAGCACGCGCCGCTCTCATTGTCCGCATAGTTGCCACAGCCAATCAAAGGCGAATCTCCGATCCTTCCAGGAAGCTTCAGTGGAAAGCCTCCGGTTGACGTAGCGGCTGCAAGGTTTCCTTCTTTGTCTAGGGCAACTGCGCCCACAGTGTCCGACCCCAGCAATTCGGGGTATTCCTCGATCAGTTTTGCCAGTTTTGGCAGTTCATATTGTCCTGCAAGTAGTCTCTTCTTCTGGTCCTCATAGTACTTCAGCCTAAGCTCCGTAACTGGATTGACTCTTTCAAGTTTGAAGAGCGTGGCAAGTTTCTCCGCGCCCTCTCCTGCCATGAACACATGGTCTGTTT
>PEWI01000185.1 GCA_002779555.1 Candidatus Bathyarchaeota archaeon CG07_land_8_20_14_0_80_47_9
TTCACAATGGATTCGCCTCGCCATGTCAGAAACTGAATGATTGGAATTTTGCTGGTTTATCGAGCAAGGCTGAGATGCTCGAGTTCTTTCAGATACGCGTTAACCTTATCTGACGAAGGAGCTGACATGACGCACATGGAGATATACAAGCAGCCTCTGTACTACGAAATCGCTTTCAGCTTCATCGACCCCAAAGAACAAGCTGACAGCTTCGGGGAGATAATCAAGAGATTCAGCAAAGCAAAAGTCAAAAGGTTTCTCGACATCGCTTGTGGCCCAAGTTTGCAATTGAGAGAGATAGCGAAAAGAGGCTACGAAGCTGTTGGGCTGGATTTGAATCCTGAAATGCTGGCATACCTGCGAAAAAGAGCGAAAGAAGAAGGACTGAAGATAGAGACTATCCAAGCAGACATGTACAACTTCAGACTGAAGGAGAAGGCGGATTTCGCCTTCATTATGATGGGCTCCTTGGACGCTACATCAAACGAAAAATTCCTGTCTCACCTAGCCTCAGTAGCAGCTTCTTTGAACAAAGGAGGTCTCTACTTCATCCAAAATGTGACCTTGGACTGGACCATGGAGGCAAAATCAACATGGACTATGACCAGAAACGGAATCACAGTGAAAACAACCTTTGAGTCCCGCTTCAAAGACGTACTCAGCCAGACCTACGCGGAAAAACTGACGCTCGAAGTCAGTGACAACGGAGAAAAGAAAAGATTTGTCCATGAAGAAGACTTGAAATTTATCTTTCCACGGGAATTCAAACTACTTGTTGAGGCGAATGGTGAATTCGAGTTTCTCGGATGGTGGAAAGGCAACTGCAACACTTGGCATTTCGATCAACCCTTGGAAAAGGTCAAGAACCTAAGCGACAACATGGTCCTTCTAAGGCGAAAGTAGAGTAAGGCTAAGCCGAACCAACAGTCTTTGGAGCATCTAAGGGATCGCGTCCGTCACTGCTGTGCTGTCCAAATGTGGAAAAGCACTGTCCGCGCATGTCCTCAAGTTGCCCTTTCACACTTTCAAGGCAGGATCTTCAGAAGATGAACTCCTTGCTCAGCCACTCTGGATACCACTTGTACTTCTCCAGTGGTCCCGCCTTGCGTAATCCGTCATATGTCGCCTTGACAAGCGCAATCGTTCCTCTTCCATCGCGGTAAAGCTTGACTGAACCCTCTGATTCGAGAGTCTTCAAGGCTTGGTCCAGCTTCTCTTCACTTGCGTCTGCCAATCTCTCTTTAAGGTCTTCGCGACTCATGAAAAGCCCGGGGTTCACCATGTAGTCTTCTGACAGCAATTTCAAGACACTCTCCTCGTTTAGGTTTGTTTTCGACGGCGGCTGAACCGTTGAGATCGGAACCTTGAGCTTCTCGTGTATCCGTCTGCGCGGCATTTTCAAGTCCTTACCCAAAGCCTTCAAGCCGCCTCTGAAGATAACTAACCTCATGATTTGATTAGTTCCCGCTCCGATCTGGTTAACCTTGGCGTCGCGCAGGTAGCTTTCAACTGGATAGAACCGTGTCCAACCGTCACCTCCCATCACCTGGACCGCGTCGCTTACGAGTTTCTCGTACGTGTCTGAGGTGAACATTTTGGCGGTTGCTGCCTCTACCATGGCGTCTTTGTGCTGATCCAGAAGGTAGGCTGCATGATAAATCAGCAATCGTGCCGTGTATAGACCTGCAAACATCTCTGCAATCTTCGACTGGTTAGAAGGAATGTCGATAGTTGGCTTGTCAAATTGCATGCGCCGCTGAGCGTAAGCCACCGCATGACGAATAGATTCCCGCATGGGTCCCAACATTCCCGCCGAGAACACCACACGTTCAAAGTTCAAGCCGGCCATCATGACCTTCCAACCTGCGCCTTCAGGGCCTATCAAATTCTTTGTAAGAACCTTTACATCATTAAAGTCTAGAAAGCCGTTGGGAAGCCCAATCCACCCTGAAAGCTCGTTGATTTTCTCAACTGAGAAGCCCGGCACTCCTTTCTCAACCAGAAACGCGGTCAAGTGCTGATACTTCGCCTTGTCCTCAGGCTTCTCGCTAGTCCGTGCATACACAACGTAAATATCGGCTAGACCAGCGTTCGTTATGAAGCGTTTCTTACCGTTAAGCACGTAGTGGTCCCCTTCGCGCTTGGCAGTTGTCTCGATTCCAGCCGCGTCTGAACCCACGAAAGGTTCAGTTATGCACACTGCGCCAACAACCTCGCCCTTAGCTATCTTCGGCAGCCACTTCTGCTTCTGCTCGTCAGTTCCAAAGGTCAGGAACTGCTCAACGCCACCGAACATCGACACCTCGTACGCGTCGCCTAGAGCGGAGCACACTCGGCTTAACTCTTCTGAGACGATGCTTGCGCCCGTTACTCCAGCGTTGATCCCGCCATAATTTTCTGGAATAACAGCTCCGAACCAGCCTTTGCGGGCGACTTCCTTCAGCAGGTCGATTGGGAACTCTTTCGTCCAGAAAATCTCTTCGCCTCTTGGCAGGTTTTGGTCGGCGAAAGCCTTCACATCTTCCATTAGGCCTTTCTGTTTTTCGTTCCACCATGAAAAAGGTTCCATGTCTTGTCACCGTGAACAGTATTGGCTTAGGTTGCAGCTGATTTTAAACTTTCGCCGACACATCAGAAGATTCTATGGAACTTGATTAGATAGCCGTTAGGATCAGCTTTCCGGATGTGGGGGCATTTCGCTGCCTAGAGTCTTAGTGGCGTTCCATAGGAGTCTTTGAAGAATATCTCTTCAAATGGTTTTCTGGGTCGGGGCGACGGGTTTTCAGCGGGTACTCCCACAGGCAGCAGTGCCACAACTGTCAGGTTTTCAGGGATTTTCAGAATCTTCTTGACCTCGGTTTCGCTGAACGCGCCGATCCAGCACGTTCCATATCCGAGGGCAGTTGCGGCCAAAACCATGTGTTCTATCGCAATCATTGGGTCCTGCTTGTGAAGAATCCGCGTCGAAGAGGTGGTTGTTTTCGGATACACTCCTGAATCGCCCAACGCCACAATCACCGTGTCTGCCTCTGCAACAAACTTCTGATCGTTCGACGCAATAGCCAAAGCATTCTTGGTTCCCGAGTCTCTGACAACGATGAAAAACCATGGCTGACGGTTTCCGCCGGAAGGCGCCAGACGGCCAGCTTCCAGAATCCTCTTCAAATCCTCTTTCTTCACTTGGTCTGGCTTAAACTTGCGTATGCTTCTCCTTTTCTCTACGGCTTCAAACACATCCATGATGTATCACACTGTTGACAGCCTACTATTTCAGTTGCACTACATTAGCCTTTACAGTCTTGCCACTGCAACAGACGTTAATTCTTATATCAATCTTCACATAATAACAAGCTGCACGCCGCGCTGACTTTGTTGGAAAGTAGGGCAAATGAGAAAGACTATATTCAAAAAGCTTGAAGCCCAAGGATTAATCGCAAACTACAATCACATGAGGAAGAACCTGCCTCCGAAACTCCCAGAAAGAGTCTTCATCTGGGACGAAACCCTGAGCGAAGGAGTCCAGACTCCAGCAGTTTTCCTCACCTACGTTGAAAAAGTGAAGCTTGCTAAAATGCTTGACGAAATGGGCGCAAGCATAATAACCGTGGGCTTCCCTGCACTTTCCGAAGAAGAAAGGAACGATGTCCGAAGAATCTCAAATGAAGGTTTCCAAAACGCAAGCATAGCCGCGTCTGCACGCATAAACAAGAACGACATAGATGCTTGCTTAGAATGTGGGACAAGGGAAATCCGAATATTCACACCGTTCAACGGGCTCAACCTGCAATATAGGCTGAAGATGTCAAGGGAACAGGTTCTGCAGAAAGCCGTTGAAAGCATCGAATACGCCAAGAAACACGGCTTGAAAGTGGATTTTGTACTGGAGGACGCGTCAAGAACACCTCTGGAAGAAATCCTGAAAATCCTTGAGGCGGCGGCGAAAGCCAAGGCAGATCGACTTGTAGTAGCTGACACCGTGGGGTTCTTGAGACCACTCTCGATGCGCTACCTAATCTCACACATCAAAGAAGGATTGGAAGAACTCAAAATCAGAGAAATGCCGCTCTCAGTCCAGTGCCACAACGACTTCGGCTTGGCAACAGCAAACACCCTTGCGGCTGTCGAGGAAGGAGTGTCGTACCTGCACGTTTGCATAGCTGGATTCGGGGAGAGATCGGGAGCCGCGCCGTTGGAGGAAGTCGTTACTTCGTTGGAGTTGCTCTATGACATCGACACGGGCATGGACTTGAACAAACTCCATGGGCTTTCGCAGTTGGCGGAGAAGGCATTTGCGTTGCCGGTGCAGTTCCACAAGCCGATCATCGGCGAAAACAGCTTCTCGTACGAGGGTGAAGAACACATCCAAGCCATGTTGGCAAATCCTCTCATATACGAGCCCTTCCCGCCTGAGATCGTAGGAAGGGAAACACTTTTCCATCTTGGCAGACTGATTGGGCGGCGCCTCGTTGAAAGCCGTCTAGCATTAGCTGAAATCAAAGCCTCGCCGATGGAGATAGAAGAGATCGTTAGAAGGATCAAGAGATCGCAGGAGGTCATAGATAAAGGCGAAGCACAGATGACCTTCTACCAGATCAAGAAGTTGATGAAAGACCTGCGGAGAGGTTTAACAGAAGAGGAATTCTGGAGAATAGTCGAACAGGTCACAAGACAGAAACCCAAGCTTCACCAGGAAAAAACGCCGATTACTTAGCTCTCGGAATGTATATGCCGCCGGGGTCTATTGCTCTCAAAAGTGTTAGCTCTTCAGGAGTAGGCAGTTCAGTCGTCTGCACATTTTTCGGCACTATCAAATCGAAGCCAGTGTTCTCCAAAACCTGCTGGACCGAAACGCCCGGATGAACAGTGGCCAATCTTATGCGCTTTGTGTCTGGGTCAAAGTCCATCTGGCATAGATTCGTGACCACGAGCGAAGGGCCGTTGCCCATTAGTCCAGCCTTTTCTCTGGCTCCTGGGCCGTCTAAGAAGCCTGGGCTTGTCAGATAGTCAAGTTTCTTCACCATCTTCCTCTTCTCATGCATCATTATGACTACAAAGCGCTTGGCTGAGGAGACTATGTCGTTTCCGCCGCCGCTTCCAGGAAGCCTGACAGTGGTATTCTCAAAGCTTCCGATGTAGGTGGTGTTTATGTTTCCGTACTCGTCGATTTGCGCCGCGCCGACGAAACCCACGT
>PEWI01000197.1 GCA_002779555.1 Candidatus Bathyarchaeota archaeon CG07_land_8_20_14_0_80_47_9
GACGTCGAGTTCCTGAAGTCAATAGCCTCCTGCGGACAAACAGGAATACACGCGCCACACCCATTGCACTGGAAAGGGTCAATCTTGGCTTTGCCCTCAACCATGCTAATCGCTTTCGTCGGACAAACCGCCACACACGCCTGACAACCATTACACAAATCCGCAATCACAAAAGCCTTCTCAGGACTCGTAGTAACATAATCACCCTTCAAAAACAAAGCCGCCTTCGCCGAAGCAGCCAAACCATCAGAAACCGTGTCACGCACATCCTTCGGACTCAACGCACACCCACACGCAAAAATGCCCGTAACCAACGAATCCACCGGATCCAGTTTCGGATGCTTCTCCGTGACAAAACCATCCTCACCAGTCGAAACCCTCATCTTGTCCGCAAGCTCCTTCAAACCATTCGGCGGAACCATCGGCGTCGCCAAAGCAACCATATCAAACTCCTGCTCCGTCAACTCACTCGAAATCGTGTCTTCGGCAACAGCCACAAGCTTACCAGTCTTGTTATTCCTGTAAACCTCAGCCACCTTGCCGCGGATAAAAGCAACACCAGCCTCCTCATCACGCCAATACAAATCCTCGTAACCCTTACCCGTAGCACGAATATCAGTGTAATAAATCGTGACGTCAATCCCCAACATCTTCTTCAACACAAAAGCCTGCTTCAACGCGTACATACAGCAAATCCTGCTGCAATAAGGAACATAATTCTTATCCCTCGAACCCGCACAAAGCAGAATCGCCATCCGCTTAACATCACTGCCATCAGCACGCTTAACATAACCGCCCGTAGGCCCAGTTGCAGAAACAAGCCGCTCCAATTCCATCATCGTAATGACATCCTTGTACGTGCCATACCCATAAGTCTCAAGCTTCCTGGCATCATACAACTCATAACCCGTAGCCACAACAATCCCGCCCACAAGCAAGTCAACAACACAACCCTGATCCGCCAAGCTAATGGCCTTAGCAGGACAAAGCTGCTCACACTTCCCACACTTCGTACACGCCTCAAAATCAATAGTATAGCTCGAAGGCACAGCCTGCGGAAACTCGATGTAAGCCGCCTTCCTCTGGGACAAACCCTCATTAAACTCGTCCGACATGCTCACCGGACAAACCTTCGTACATACCCCGCAACTTCTGCACTTCTGAACATCCACACCTCGAGGCTTCATGAACACCTTCACGTCATAATTGCCCGGCCGACCGCCAACCTCCTGCACCTCAGCGTAAGTGTACAAACTAACATTCTGGTTCCTACCAACCTCAGCCATCCTTGGAGTGAGAATGCACTGCGCACAATCCAAAGTTGGAAAAACCTTCGTCAATTTCGCCATGTTACCGCCGATGCTCGGCTTCCGCTCAACAAGATGAACTTTGTAACCCAAATAACCAAGCTCAAGCGCCGCCGTGATCCCAGCAATTCCGCCGCCTATGATGAGAATCTCCCTAGAAGCCTTCTCGCTGATGGTCTGCAGAGGCTCAAGCTCCTTAGCCCGCTCATAACCACCTTTAATCAGGCTTACAGCCTTCCTAGTTGCTTCAGGCGACGCATGAGGCCCATGAACCCACGAATCCTCCTCTCTGATGTTCACAAACTCAAGCATGAACGGGTTCAAACCGGCCCTTTCCAAAACGCTTTGAAAAGTTGCAAGATGCATCCTCGGCGTGCAACTCGCCACAACGACGCGGTCCAAACTTTCCTTCTTCACAGCGTCCAGAATCATCTCCTGAGCCGGCTTGGAACACAGGTACTTGTGATACTTGGCGACGGCAACTCCTTCCCAGCTCTTCACAGCGTCAACGACAGACTTCACGTCCACAACGTCGCCTATGTTGCCGCCACATTCACAAACGAAAATGCCAATTTTAGGCGACTTTTTCTCCATGAACGGCAATCCCCGTCTTCATGATTCGTTTTAATTGATTCACGGGAAAACGCTTTAATAATCTTATGCTCCCAATTCACTAAAAAGCGATGGGCAACATGAACGCTCAGGAACTCACCCAGAAACACAAACTTCTCGAATGCATCCAGTGTGGAATATGCACAGGAAGCTGTCCAGTCGCCAAAAAAACCAACCTCAACGTCAGAAAATACATGCGCGAAGTCGCCACACTAGGCAAACTAACTCAACACTCACAGAACGAGCTGTGGAGCTGCACAACCTGCAGTACCTGCGGAGTCCGCTGCCCCAAAGACTTGAACCCGTACGAATTCCTAATAGACATCCGCAGCATGGCAGTTGAAGAAGGGCAAGTTGCAGCCACCATCCGAGACGCGCTGGAAAGCATATTCAAAAACGGCAACGCATGGGGAAGAATCCGCAACAAACGCTCTGAATGGACACAAGGCCTAAACATCAAACACATCTCACAAGGCGCAGACATCCTCTTCTTCGTCGGCTGCACATCCGCCTACGATCCGAGAGTGCAAAACGTGCCCAAAAGCCTCGTAAAATGCTTCGAAAAAGCCGGACTAAACTTCGGAATCTTAGGCGACGAAGAAAACTGCTGCGGAAGCGAAGTCTACGGCATGGGCGAAAAAGGCCTGTTCGAGTTTCTGGTTGAAGAGAACATGAAAACCTTCAACAAGTACAACGTGAAACAGGTCGTCACAAGCTGTCCGCACGGTTATCATGCCTTCAAGAACCGATACAACCAGCAGAGCTTCGAAATCCAGCACCACACTCAGTTACTTGCGAAGTTGATCGACGAGAAAAAACTCACGTTCACAAAAGAAGTGAACAAGAAAGTGGTCTATCACGACCCATGCTTCCTAGGCAAGCAGAACGGCATCTACGACGAGCCCAGAAGAGTGATTGAAAGTGTGCCTGGCGTAAAGCTTTTGGAGTTTGATCGTTCAAGAGCAAGAAGCGTCTGCTGCGAAGGCGGCGGCGGAAGAATGTGGATTGATATTCCAGGCCCACGCTTAGCAGAAGTGCGCGTTAAGGATGCTGTTGAAGTTGGCGCAGAAATTTTAGCCGTTGCTTGTCCTTTTTGTCTTCTAACTTTTGAAGATGCTGTTAAAACCACAGGGAACGAAGGCAAAATTCAAGTAATGGACGTAGCGGAACTGCTTACGCTTGCCTTATAATATTCCTATTTAGTTAGTAAAACATGGTCTCATTAAGTTGCGAATGCCTAATAAATCCCTAATCATTAGATTAACTCGTTCAAGGGTTGTTCCGCATGGAAGGTTGGGATTTGATAATTATTGGTGCTGGCGCAGCAGGTTTAGCCGCTGGAATTTATGCCGCAAGAAGCAGACTAAAAACCCTTGTTTTAGAGGAAAAAATGGCAGGAGGCACAATAGCAGACGCTCCACTAGTTGAGAATTATCCAGGTTTTCAAAATATAAGTGGAATGGAACTAGCGCAGAAAATGGTAGTCCAATGCAGAAGCACAGGCGTGATTATTCGCGAATTCGAAAAAGTCTTAAGCCTAGACCTTAATGGCGAGAGGAAAATCGTGAAAACAAATAGCGCCTCCTACGAGACAAAAGCAGTTATCATTGCTTCTGGCTCTCATTATCGTGAAATCGGCGTTCCCGGCGAAAAAGAGTTCTTTGGAAGAGGTGTAAGCTATTGCGGGGTCTGCGATGGTCCCTTGTTTAAAGGTAAACGTGTACTTGTTGTCGGCGGCGGCAACATAGCAATAATGACAGCACTTTACATGGCGGAGCTTGCATTGCAAGTCAAAATCGCCCATCGCGGAGAAGCGTTTCGTGCTGAAGAAGCCCTTGTTAAGGCGTTAGAGGCTAAGAAGAACGTGGAAATTTTGTGGAGCACTGAAGTAAAAGAAATTAGAGGCGAAAAATTAGTGAATAAAGTAATAATTTTTAATAAAAAAACTGGAGAAACCAAGGAACTGTTCGTTGACGGCGTTTTTGTCCTCCAAATTGGAGGAAAACCCAACAGTCAACTCGTCAAAGAAGCTGGAGTAGAAGTCGACAAAGAAGGCTACATTATAGTTGATATGCGACAGCGAACAAACATGGCAGGAGTTTACGCAGCTGGCGACGTTACAAATCATCCTGTTAAACAGGTTGGAACGGCTGTGGGACAGGGCATAACCGCAGCATTTGAAGCCTATGGCTACATTCGAAGACCAGATCATTACAAACAATAGAAAACATTCTAAAACCATTATATGCGTCTAAATTGTTTACAAACAATTCCAAACCCCAATAACTCGAGTCGAAGCATAAAGCACACAACAATTGAACGTTGGAGCAATGGAGACTAAACTGCATGTATAAAATCATAACTAAGATGGAGTTGGCTCCAAAAATTAAGTTGATTGAGATCCATGCTCCGGAGATAGCTGAAAAAGCTCAAGTTGGACAATTTGTCATTTTGAGAGTAGACGAGAAGGGGGAACGGTTTCCCTTAACACTTGTGGATTGGGATTATCAGAAAGGAACAATAACACTCATTTTCCTTGAAGTTGGTGTTTCAACTAAAAAGCTTGGTGAGCTTGAGAGTCAAGATGAAATATTAGATGTTGCTGGTCCTTTAGGAAATCCAAGTGAGATAAGACATTATGGTTCAGTATGTGTCATAGGCGGAGGAGTGGGCACCGCATCTGCCTATCCCATAGCAAGAGCCCTCAAAGAAGCAGGAAACAAAGTGATCTCCATAATTGGAGCCAAAAGTGCTGATTTGCTAATTCTTGAAAATGAAATGGGGAGGATTTCAGATGAACTTCATATTTCCACGGATGATGGCACAAAGGGACAAAAAGGATTTGTTAGCGACGTATTGAAACTGTTAATTGAAAAAGGACACACTTTTAACCTCATATATGCAATTGGACCGGCTGTGATGATGCGTGCTGTTGCCGAGGTCACAAGACCATATAATATCAAAACCATTGTAAGCTTGAATTCCATAATGGTTGATGGAATGGGCATGTGCGGCGCTTGCAGGGTTACTGTTGGGGGCGAAACACGATTTGCCTGCGTGGATGGACCGGAGTTTGATGC
>PEWI01000119.1 GCA_002779555.1 Candidatus Bathyarchaeota archaeon CG07_land_8_20_14_0_80_47_9
TCCAACGTCAACCTGCGAAAGTGCGAAATGTCGAGTCTAGAGCTTTCAGTGCCTTTCTGTGTTCCATACTGCCAAACATGCTGCCCAAGCACGCGTCTTGCTGCTCCGCCCACCACGTGAGTTGCCGTGTGATTTTTCATGAGACTGTACCGTCTATCCCAGTCAATCTCACCCTTAACAACGGTGCCCACCTTCGGCGCAGAGTCCTTCACCTTGTGAACGATCACCTTACCCGCTTTCTGAACGTCAACAACCTCAGCCTTCCTGCTGTCAAACCTCAGATAACCGCCGTCTGCTGGTTGCCCTCCGCCTTCAGGATAGAAGCATGTCCTGTCAAGAACTACGTACTCGTTATCAACTACTTTCAGGACTCTCGCGTCGAACTTTCGCATGTACTGATCCTCGTAGTATAGTTGCTGCGTTGCTGGCACGTTTTCCACTGTGTTTTCAAGCCATTCTTCATGCTTCACTTCCTCCTCTTCCACTGGCTTGGAAACCTGCATGTGCCTCTGAGCAATCAAAGCGTAAAAATTGTCTGGAATCTCGACTTCCAACTTCTCTTTTTCCGCCGTTTGCTTAACAATTTCAGGTGGCAGCCCGTGCGAATCGTACAGCTGTATCAGGGTTTCTATTGGAATCGCCTTCTTCTTTCCTGCTTTCAACTCGTTCGAGATGCGTTTGACCATTCCTTCTCCGCGCACGATGGTTTCCTCAAACTTGACTTCTTCGCTTTTGAGCATCTCCATTATCTCGTTCCGCGTTTCCCTCAACTGTGGGAAGTCTTTAGACCACAGGTCGACTTGCATGTCAACAATGTCGTACAGCTTATCCGAAATCTGCAGCATTCTCAGGAGCCTGTAGATCCTGCGGAAAAGAAGCCTCGCCAGATACCCTTCCTGAATGTTCGAGGGCACAACGCCTTCAGACAGGATGAAGCTCAAGCTTTTCGTGTGGTCCGCAACTGCAAAAGCGTTTTCTATTGGGACCAGAAACTTGTCCAGCTCATCAACTCTCATCCCGACGAGCTCCGCCTCTTTCTTCCGAGTTTTCAGCCGACTTGCAGTCTTGTCTAGATTCACTAACCCGGAAACCTTGGCTATCTTGTTCAGCAGTTCACTGTCACTTCTGGTCAACCCGGCCATCTTGAAAATCTTGCCGAGCAAGCTGCCGTAGATGGCGTGGAAGCCGCTGGGTGCTCCTTGACTGAGCCACGCGTAGCGGTCTATGCCGTAGCCTGTGTCAACCGTTCGAATAGGCAGTTTGATGAACTTGTCATTTACAACCTTGTACTGCATGAAAACCAGTGTGGCAACTTCCAAACCTCGGACAATGGACTCTACGCATGGGCCTGCGTTTCCGCCGCCAGACCAAACCTCCTCCTTGTACACAATCTCCTCGAACTTCACACCCAAATCCTTAGTCACCCAATCATGATGATACCGCACGGTCTGATCTTTCCAGTAAACCTCCTTGTCAGGATAGTTGAATGCATGCGCTCCGCCCATCTCGAAAATGGTCATGTGCCTGCCGAAAGTCGGGCCTGTGTTCGCTATGTCCACCATGCGGATGCACGGCTGAGAAATCACAAGCGGATTGGCGGGAGGCGGCGCAATTCCTTCAGTCACGTACGGCTGGAAATCGATTATGCTCGCATGCGTAAGGTAGATGTCGGCTCTCCACCGTGCCACAACAGGATACGGCTTTATGCGCGCATGCCCATGCTTCTCGAAGAACGACAGAAAAGCCTCGCGCATCTCAGGCAGCGAGAAGCTTCTCTTTGTTGGCGGATCACCTATGAAAGTGTAAGACGCGCAGCCTTCTGAAGTTGCCTCGCCACAAGTTTCCTGTTTCGGGTTCTGCGTCCAATAATACTTCTTGCATTTAGGACACAGTTTCCTAACGTAGCCAGATTCCTTAAAGAATGGAAGCCTATACTCTTCTGCTGGAAACCTCTCCAAACTTTGGACGCTCCAATAACACTACAATGCATAGGTTTTTAAAGGATAAAGAAGCCGCGCGAATTTAAACTATTTCGCTATCCTAGCTTGAAACCGAGCAGAAAGCCAGCAATGAAGCTTCCTGCAAGTGGCAGAAGAGATATCACCCCGACAATCCACGAAAATGCTGAGCCGGCCAACCCGAGCGAGTCGGCCAGTGAATTCCACAGGGCGTCATAGTTTATGCTGATGATCCCTTTTATACTCAAGTAAATAAGCGCAGCTATGAACAAACCTACGACCACAGCGACAAGCTTGCTTATCTTCTTCGCTACGTATCCAGCTATGAATCCTCCCACCGCCCCTACCCCAACTTGAAAACCGAGATACGGCAAAACTTCGCTCATAGAAACTCTCGCCAGACATGCTATAGTACGTTTCATTTAAATGCGTTTTGCCTAATAGAATACAAAAGCGCCAGGCCAAGGAGGTGAAACAGAACGGACCTGCTAGACATTTACATACTGAACCTCTTGCTTACCCTAGGCATGTTCGCAGTTCTCACTTTCAGAGCATGGATTGAACTGAAGAACTATCGAATGCTCTGGAAAGAGCTGGAGTGGAAACAAACTTATCAAACAATGGGGCGCATAGTCAAGGCTGAAAAAGACCTTTTCTCGAAAGTTGAGGGCGGCGACGAGCTCTACAACATGCTGTGCGAGATCTTCAAGGTCAACGAAAAATGAACTAGGGAAAATGCCAACCGTCAATCAACCCTTCAACGGTTACGTGACGCTTTTCCATTCCGTAGCGCCTGAAAGGCTTCGTCAAATGCCGCTGCGACCTTGTTGAAGTAATGTAGAGGCCCCTTTTCAAGTCGCGCTTCAACTTGACCTCAACCTTACCTAAACTGCGATGTTTTGAGCCGCATTTCCTACATCTGAAACCTTGACCCTTTCCCATAGACTCCAATCTCCTGCCGCATTTCTTGCAAAGAGGGTTATGAAAAGCGATTTTGGGAGCAAGCCTCAACACCTGCACCTTCTCAAGGTTAATCGTCGAAGACCGATGCTGCGATGGAGCACGGACACCGCCATAGACTTCTACGTAGTCCCCGATTATCAGTTTGCTTGCAACTTTTCGAAGAACCCCAGTCGGCTCATACGCTGCACAGTCAGCCTGCGCGCTTTTGTCTTCAATAGAGAAAATAACATGCCTCCTTGGAATCATCTTCGGATTCGTCGTCACCGTTCCTCTGACAATCACTGGACTGTAGGGTTTTATTTGACCTAGATTTTCAACTCCTTTCAAGTGGGCGTCTGTCCCTTGGTTTGTGCGGAAAATGACCCACCTCTCAACAGGTTCAAAAGCCCTAACCATTCGGAACGCTTTTTTTACGATCTCTGGAGTTTCGCCTCTAATACCGAAAAGTATCGGATCAGGTCCTCGCGGCGTAATCATGACTCTGCCCTTTTCTTGGTCAACATTGTTGAAGGTGTACGGAGCTGTTGCCTCATCCATTTCAAAGATTGAAGCTTCGTCCACGCATCTTTTCAAGCCACGATTCTCTGAAACACGATATGCGAGAACCTCGTAAGTGTAATCTGCGTGAAGGGTTTCGCCGACTGCTGCCAAACCCCCGATGATTCCCCTACCTTTCTTGAAACCTACTGCCTCACCGCCGAATTTGGAAACAAGTTTCACGGCATCCTTGAGAGTCACGATGTCAGTTATCGCATTTCTGGCAAAGGCTTTGATTTCCTTCGGAATCTGTGCCCCTTCAAAGAAGACTATGCCTGGATCTGTGCCTTTGCACTCGAAGTCTGCTTGTTCCTCAACCGTCTTGATCACAGTTTCCTTAATCTGTCCTTCGACATTCTCGCCGTATCTTATCCTTAGACACAATGCACCGTTTCCTCTGGTTTTCCATGGCACATTAGGGTTCAGCCTGATGAGGTTCGGATAATCAGTGAACTCAGCGTCCAGTTTCTGCAGTTTCTCAACGAGGACAGCAGCAACGTATGTTGTGCATCCCTTTCTTGTCGAGTCCGTGTCGTCCAGTCCAATGTGCATCGTTTTTCTGGTCATCTAAGGCAACTCGTTTCTCAACCGATTACAGATTGAAAAAGAACGCTATAAAGAGTTGTTTATGTGGCGAAGAGTAAGAAAGAGGGAATGCTCATTACTTTGTTTCTTCAACAACTAGCGCGCGATGCAGTGTAAAATCAAGCCATTATTCGAATCGAACAACACGTCTTCACAACTCATCTATAGAACTAATGCGCTTCCTCAATAATACAGTACACAATTATCATCTCTCTCCTTCCACTTTCTGACCGTCCATCTCATAGAAAGTGGGCATCTTTTCGAATTCTTTGACGATAGGTTTGGGCCTTGACCAGTTGTAGCTTGTCCATGGCAAATATCTTCTCATGTAACGGCAGTTTGGATTCGCACACCTAGCAAAGATTTCCCAGTAGTGCTCATTTTCATTTTCTACTTTCCTGTAGGTGTAGGAATAGATCCTATGTCCACAGATGCATGGCGGGGGTAACGGAATGACCTGCTTCATTAAACCCCAGAGCTTGTCCAGTTTCAACAAAAGGTCTTTCCTTCCCTTTTGCTCCAGTTGGGTCTTCAACATGTCTTTGATGGCAGACCAGTGCGCCTCAGGATTTCGCGTTTTCAGTTCAGTCGATAGTTTATGTATTTCAATGATTTCTTCGTTTAGGACCCATTCCCGCGGTCGCCCAAGTTTTCTTGTTTGGTTCATTGGGTCAAGATTGGCAGACCTCCGATTTAAGGCGCGCTGAAGCTCCACGTATATATTTCCCGGCCATGCATTAACAAATAGAGAGCAGAGGTCTGCTATCGTGAAGCGCGCGCTCTAAATCACATTTTTAAGAGAATCTGCTAACTAACTTACTTGGACATAGAAGAAGAGGACAATTATGGCTGAATCATCGGTTTCTTTCAGCATTGACACGGAAGTAACGCCTGCTTATTATGAAGAATTGATCAAGTACACGTACCAGAACTATGTCTTGCCTAATGGAAAAAGGTTCACAAATGTGAGTCAATCGTCATTTGATGGAACTTATGTTCTCAGCTTCACCGCGCTTGACCCTAATGGAAAATGGCATGTCAACGTTGAA
>PEWI01000126.1 GCA_002779555.1 Candidatus Bathyarchaeota archaeon CG07_land_8_20_14_0_80_47_9
ATGAACATCAAGACCTGGTTTCGTCGAGTCTCTTTGCTATTATTTCTTCTTCTAGGTGAATAAGAAGGCCGACGCGACGCTCCCATTTGTTGAAGAATCGATACTGTGAATACATCGCGTAAATGCTGTATGCAAGAAATGCCCCGGCAAAAATCAGAAAGATGAATTCGACTAATCCGAGGTGCAGCCGTCTTGTTCCAAGAATTAGCAACAAAACAACAAGAAACATGACTCCGGAGGAGATAAGACTTATCAGGGTTCCGTTTCTGAATTTACTCCATTCTCTGTCTAATTCAAACAGGAAGTCATGCAGGGACTTGACTGGGTAAAGCTTTTCACCTTTCTCATTGCCCATTTCTTTTCTCCTTCATTATCCTTTTTCTCAAGTTACTGATATAGGTGATGCACCATAGATGAAACTCGAGCATTTTACAAGATGGAAGGCAAAGATTTGCGCAGTTCAATATAGAGTCTTCTCCCTTCTTCAGTCAATATGCAGGACCCTTCCGCGGTTTCCTTCACTAGTTTCTTATCCACCAGGTAAGCTAAGTGTATCAGAAAATCATCGTAGGAAAGACTTGTGGATTTCCGCCAAACACCCGTTCGCAGTTGAGGCTTAGCATTGAAGAACAAGAACTCCAGAATCTCAAACCGAATCTGAACCGCGCCCTTCCGCATTCGCCCCATTTGTTAGCACGCCAGTAATTTGATAGCAATAATTGGCTAATAACAATTTTTGATGGACGTCCCTTTACCCAACAGTCATTTTAGTTAAAGCTTTTCTTGCGGCAGCACGCGGAATAACGATTTTGACATGTAACTATTGGTGTGCATCTATGGTGAATCTTGTTTATTAGCCCGGGCGCATTGCGTTTTTTAGTGATGTAAACATGAACAAGGGTTTGAAAATAGCTGGGATAGCTGCAGTCTTGTTGTTGGCACTGGGATGTTTCTCTTTCATCTACGCTTCCGCACAGACCGATTCGAGCACTGCAAACAATGGACTCTCAACCAATCAGCAGATTAGCCAATTCATAAAGAATCATCCAGGAGTCGGACTTGGAGCCTTCGGCAGATTCATCAATCACGCAACTCTGGGTGAGGCGACTGGAACTGTAGTTTCAGAATTCAATGGCATGCTTGTACTTTCAACTGAATCGGGTCAAGTTAGAGTGCTACTTCCAAAAATGTGGAGTTACAACAATCAACTGCTGAACAGAACTGAACTAATCAACAGCAACTTCGTTGGAGCGGGACAAACAGTCACATTCAAAGTGTTGAAAGGCGAGTGGGACAAAAACGGTTTCAGCCTAAACATCATGATTGCATACGAAGCCGTTAACTCTGCAAATGCTCAGGCGGTTGCTGTTCTGCCATTTAACATCGAAGCCAACAGCTAATCTCCCTTTTTTTGCAAGGTTAAAACCATGAGCTCTGTATGTTGTGTATTGTAATCGGTGGACTATTATGTTAGGAAATAGGGAAGAGATTAGGAAGCGGCTTCTTGTAATCATCGAGAAGTTCCGTCAGAAAGGAGCTGTTAGTCCAGATAAGGCAATGACCGTTGATGAGTTAGGTCTTCCGCCCGGCTTCGAGCATGCGATGAAGAGGCGTCTAGGTCGCTCGGGCGTTTTCGTGGAAGTGAACGGCAGGTACTATCTTTCTGAGGAGAGATTGAAGCAAATAGAAGAACTGCGATCTGCAAGAGGCGGGGCGTGGAATCCGAGAAATAGAATCATGACGCTGCGACTAGTTCAGTTGGCGATTGTCGTTCTCTTAGTCACTCTCTTTCTCGTAAACCTTTTCGTTCAGAGTTGGGAACTGAAAGTAGTATCTGCCATCTTCCTTGTTGTTTTGCTAGTGATGATTGCACTGCAGATTTACTATCTGTCACGGGCCCGAAAGAAATTCTCTTTTCAGCAGGGTAGCAAGACACAAACAAAAACTGGACGAGAATAGTGAACAACATGTCTGAACAACTTAAGCACACAAGAAAGACTATTCGCATGTCAAAGAGATTTTGTCAAAAAGGAGCCTGATGATACCTGTCATTTGTCGTCATGGCTTGGAGAAATCTTTCCCGGCGAAGGCTCAGAACAGGATTGACTGTTGCTGGGATAACCGTCGGAGTTGCCCTGATTCTTGTTCTGCTCTCTCTCGTTGCCGGAATCGACGCCCAAGTCAAATCCTCGATCCGAAGTCTAGGTGGAGCTGATATAACGGTCTATAACGCCACAATCACTGGTGCACGACAGTCTTTCTTTCTGGGCAGTTCAGCTACTCTAAACGAATCGATGGTTAGCGACATTGCAGGTCTTCCCAACGTCTACGCGGTATCTCCGCAATCGACAGAGGTTGTGGAAGTAAACAGCATATTGGCTCCAATCTGGGGGATAGATCCAGGGACTTTTGACATAGTGTCCGGAGGACTGAACCTTGTGGGGGGAAGGGAAATAGCTCAAAACGACACTTACGTAGCTGTTCTTGGCAAAGGATTGCAGCAGCTCTTCAACGCTTCCTTGAATGATCAAGTCTCCCTTCAAGGGCGGCCGCCATTCAACTCCAACAACTATAATCTAGCCGTGATGGGTGTCTACGAAACCGGAGTGGCGGTGACGGACAGAGGTCTTTATGTTCCAATAGGCATCGTTCAAAACCTGACGGAAAGTCAGGGGCGTGTGACTTCAATTCTCGTCAAGGTTGACAACCCGAACAACGTTGAAGCAGTCTCGAGTGAGATTTCAGGACTTTTCCCAGACGTCCGTGTCGTGACCGCTTCGACGATAGCAACGCAAGCCTCACAGCTTCTTAACACCCTCACAGTTTTCTTCGGGGCACTCGGTGTTGTAGCACTGGTTGCAGGAAGCTTTGGCGTCATAAACACTATGCTGATATCCGTTGTTGAAAGGACAAAGGAAATCGGAACTCTCAAGGCCATTGGCGCTAGCGAATTGACAGTTCTGAAAATGTTCATTTTCGAGGCAGTAATCCTTGGATGTCTAGGTGCAGTTGTTGGCGTCGCTATCGGAAGTGCGTCTTCCTTCATACTTTCGGAACTGTCTTTTCGATTATTGCCGACAGCAGGCAGACTTCCTGCGAGAATCTCTCCAGTCTTGACGCCGGTTAACGTGGCAGTAAGTCTAATTCTGGGTGTGGCGAGCGGAGTATTGGCTGGGCTGTATCCCGCTTGGAGGGCAGCGCGTATGAAGCCTGTGGAGGCCTTGAGACATGGTTGAAAATATAGTCGAGACCGTCAACCTCTCAAAGGTCTACAAGCGAAAGAATGTAGAGATCGTTGCCCTTAATGACGTGAATTTGCAGATTCCAAAGGCGCAGATTATATGCATAAACGGGCCTTCAGGCTCAGGCAAAACAACTCTCCTGAACATAATCGGTGGCGTTGATCGCCCCACACGCGGGAAAGTCACTGTAGACAATGTTGACATAACCAGGTTAGGCGAGTCCCAGATCACACGTTTCAGGCTAGAGAAGATTGGCTTTATTTTCCAGTTCCACAACCTGTTTCCGACTTTAACCGCTTTCGAAAACATAGAGCTGCCCTTGATCTTATCCAAGAAGCCCAAAGAAACAAGAGAAAAACGAGTCAGCGACTTACTGGAAATAGTCGGCATGAAGGAACGTGCCGATCACAAGCCTGATGAGCTGAGTGGTGGAGAACAGCAGAGAATAGCCATCGCACGAGCCCTGACAAACAACCCCACATTAATCTTGGCCGACGAACCCACAGGGGATCTTGACTCCGAAAATGCCATAGCCTTCATGAAACTGGTGAAAGAACTCAACAAGAAGCAGGGGCAGACATTCCTGATAGTCACCCACGATCCTTTGGTTTCGCAAGAGTGTGACAAGATCTATGCGATACGCGATGGAAAACTCAGAGAGTAAGCATGCGCGCGCTAGGGCGTTGCTAAATCGAATTGTTTGTGTCAATTTCTGTTCACCTTCCAACCATAGTTGCATTGTCCTAATACTTCCACGTACAAATCATGGGTGTCTAGTCAAGCCAAAACATGAACAAACAAGTTCATGTCAATTCCCCGAATTTAGCAACACGCTAGCGCGCGCTAAAAACTATTCGTTGGAATTCCTCTTATGTCTGCTAAACTCAAAACTGGTTTCATGGTATGCCTACAGATACATTTTCTCTAAAGCCATTAGAACAATGGATTTGGACGATTACTATCTGGGAAAGATTCCATTGCCAAGAATCAAGATAGACAACTCTGTTTTCATCGACCTTGCCAATAAGATGTTATCTTTCAAGAAACGTCTTGATGAGACTGGTGAAAAGAGAACTGACGAGTATGCTAAGATTGAAGATGAGATAAAGAAAACCAATTCCGAAGTTGATGAGCAAGTTTACAAGATTTATGGATTGACAGAAGACGAAAAGAAGACCATTGAAGACAGTCTCAAGTAACTAGATGAAACAATAATGAGTGAAATAGTGTTCGCTTGTAAGAAATGCGGGACTTGTTGCAGAAACCTTCTTGAATACTTCAACGGTGTCAAGGCTGGTTTGCTACTCACCGTGAAGGAGATTGACCTTTTCCCTTCTGAGATGATTTCGCCAAAAATGGCAATTGGCACAGCTGGACCAGAGAAGATAATCAGCTATCAGCTCAGCGTTGACACTTGTCCACACATCAACGAGAAAAGCGATTGTCGAATATATGGAAAAAGACCGTTAATGTGTAAGGCTTTTCCTTACGTATTAGACGGGATGTCCAGAAAATGTCCAGAAATCGGCAATCAGATGATAGTAAGTGTTGACTTGTGGGCAATGGATGCGGAAATCGAAGCGAGTAAGAAAATCAATAGGCATGTTCTAAATCGGACTGACAAGTTATACCGAAAAGGAAAGAAACAGAAGATATGGGAATTTGACTTGGGAGAGAAAAAGTGGGTTCTTAGAAAGTCATTATCTTGATTTTCTCTGAAAGGCAGATTTCGGTTGTGCGGAAAAGTTATAGGCGAACCGACTGATTGAAATCAGAATTTGGAGATAGAAGCGAGTGAATAAAAATAAGAAATGTCCAAGTTTCGCAACGAAAAAC
>PEWI01000194.1:0-4009 GCA_002779555.1 Candidatus Bathyarchaeota archaeon CG07_land_8_20_14_0_80_47_9
CCTTATTTTTGTGGTTTAATTCGAAAACTAAGGAAAAATTTAAAAGCAACTTATGCATGCATTATGCAGAATGTATGAGGAGAATGGCGTACAATATTTTTCCCTTCTCTCCTTTCTCCCCTCGTAATCGGTTTGCCATTCTCCTCATTACAGTTCCTAATACGGTTTGACTGCACTTATAGCTTATGGAACAATCTTCTATCTGTCCACTTTTATGTGAAAAGGCAAAATCTAGGGTAACAAACCTTAAGAAACGAATGCTTGCACCATTTGAATCGCTTGAGTGTGACGTGAAATGGCGAAGATTCTGATCATCTTCGATTCGAGAACTGGAAACACTGAGAAGATGGCGTCTGCAGTAGCTGAAGGCGCTAAACAGGTGAAAGGCGTCGAAGTGGACGTGAAGAAAGTTGATAAGGCAACGCTTGAGGACCTGCAGGCTGCAGACGGAATCATTATGGGTTCACCTACATACTATGGAGGCATGTCGGGCAAGCTTAAGGAATTCATTGACAAGTCGGTCAAAATTCACGGAAAGCTCGAAGGAAAAGTCGGCGCGGCCTTCACAAGTTCAGGCGGAACCGCGTCAGGCGCAGAAACCACCTTGCTGTCGATACTGCAAGCGATGCTTGTTCACGGGATGCTTGTTCAGGGACGATCAGATGATAAGCACTATGGAGCCGCCGCGGTAGGGGCGCCGCGCGAAAAAGACATTGAAATGTGCAAGGCGCTTGGAAAGAAGGTTGCGAATCTAGTCACGAAGCTGGAAAAGCAGAGAGCTTCCCCCAGTCACAAGTAATAATAGGGGAAAGGTGCCCTAGCTCAAAGTGGGCGTCATGAAAGTCTGTGGGTTTGTCGGTAGCCCAAGGAAAAACGGAAATGTGGATTTGCTCGTCTCTCAAGTGCTAAAAGGTGCAAGCAGCCGGGGAGCAGAGACCCACAAAATCTATCTCAACGACTTGCACATCAAGCCATGTCAAAGCTGCGGAGTTGACCCCGCTCCGAGATACTGTCTTTTCAACGATGATATGGAAGAAGTCTACGCGATGCTCGGATCCTGCGATGGCATAGTGCTGGGCTCACCTGTATATTTTGACACTGTCACCGCGCAGACCAAGCTTATGATAGACCGCTGCAACTGCTTGATGCCTTACGTGGAGTGGGCTGACGGAACATTGGAGTTCGAAAGAAGAATAAGGAAAAGAAAAAAGGGAGTTCGCACATTTGGATGCGTGTAGGATGGTTGTTTGAGAGCTTCTGGAGGTGGGTTTAGTTGTTCATGGTTGTTTCTGCGGGGTGGAGCTTGGCCATTTTTTCTGCTAGGATAAGCGCGTCCAAGCATGTTAGTGACTTGCGTTTTCTTGGATTAGAGCTCTTGCGGCCAGTTTTACCGCTTGTTTGCTCGAATTGCTTGGTTTCCACCCGGTTTTGACTAGTTTGTCTATGGATAGTTGCATGATTTTCACGTCGCCCTTCCATCCTCTTCCGCCGTCGACTCCGCCGGTGAACTTGTATTCTATGTTAGGCGTGTTCATTTCTTCTGAAACGGTTTTTGCTATTTGTGCAACGGTTACTTTGTCGTTGGAGCCCACGTTGAAGAGGTCGACTTTTTCGGTGCTTTTGGAAAACGTTTCGGTCAGATGCGTGATTGCTTCGATGCAGTCTGATATGTACATGTAGGATTTTTCCTGGTTGCCGTCGCCGAGTATCGTGAGTTCTCTTGGGTTGGCCCTGATTTTCTTGATGAAGTCCACTATGACTCCGTGGTTTGATCTTGGGCCGATGATGTTTGCGAGACGCAGGATTAGCGCTCGATGGTTGAACGTGTAGGCGTAGCTTGTGATGAGGGCTTCACAGGCGAGTTTTGAGGCGCCGTAGGTTGAGATGGGTATGAGCGGCGCGTAGTCTTCCCTTGTTGGAACCAGTTTGGCTTCTCCGTAGACAGTGGATGTTGAGGCGAAGACTAGGGTTTTCGGTTTTCCATTTTTTCTTATGGCCTCGAGCAGGTTGAATGTTGCCAAGATGTTTTCTTCAAAATGTGTCTTGGGATCTGTTTCGCCTATCTTCACTTCAGGGTTTGCTGCTAGGTGGAAGATTGTGTCCGAGGCTTTTACGATTTGCCCCAGTTTTCTTGGCTTCTTCAAATCTTCTTTGACCAGGGTTAACGAAGGATTGCCTAACAAATGTTGAATGTTTTCCATTTTCCCGTTCGAGAAGTTGTCAAGCACTACTGCCTTGTGTCCCTCGTTCAATAGTTCCTCAGTCAAGTGGCTACCTATGAAGCCAGCTCCACCCGTGATAAGCATCATGCGTCTAATCACTGCGTTACATCTCTCATTCTGATTGATATCAGCGATGTTCTAAGGGGTTTTGTGGGCCAAAATAGTATTTAGGATTTGTCTAGGAAGCATATCCCGGTGACCTCGTTGGTCGCCTCAAGCATCTTCACAGGCATAGTTATGAAAGGCGGCTTGTTGGAAAAGTTGGGGAAAATCGTTTCATGTTCTCCTGTGGCTATCGGTAACCGCCCTTTTCAAGCGTACGGGCTGAACGGCTGCCGGTAGGATAGACTATGGTTCGCGCTTTTCGAATGTAGCACTTTGCATGCGTGCTTAGGGTTCACATTGTTCTGGTTCTTCTGGTATCATGGGTATTATCGTGATGGACTCGTCTTCTGGAGCGGTCTCGGCTTGGGTTCGTTGGGTTTCTTGCTCTTTACGGGAGCCTGCCCAGAGCATGGTCCATCCGATTATCCAGAGGAATATTGCGATTGGCAGGATTAGTAATCTGATTACACGGTTGCGCATAGGGCTGTTCACGTGTGGCTTTTTTTGGGGTTGAACGTTTGAGTGGTGTTATGTGTTGTTAAAGCTTTTGTGAAGTTGGAATAAGTATTCGGGATGCGTGATGTGTATTTGTGTTGTCCATGTGGACAATAAGGTTTATTAAGACTCACGATGCCTCCTTTGACTTAGTGAAAAAATTATGGCAATGCAAAGAGCAACCATAGGAACGGTCGTCGTAATAGCGGTTATGGGCTTAATGGTGAGCGCTCTGGGCGCACTTGTTGCGACTCGCACAGTTTCTAACAGCGGGAGCGTTACAGCCGTTGGAGTAGGCTTATACTCAGACAGTGCTTGCACAACTGCGCTCTCGGCTATCAGTTGGGGAACCCTGAACCCTGGCGATGTAAAGACTTACACGATTTACGTGAAGAACACGGGCACCGTGCCAGTAACGTTAAACATGACCGTGGGTAATTGGAATCCCACATCCGCTTCGAGCTACATTACTTTGACTTGGAACCAAGAGAAGTACGTGTTGCCAGCCGGCCAAGTTGTCACAGCTGTGCTGACACTTTCGGTTTCGTCAAGCGTTAGCGGAGTCACAAGCTTCAGCTTCGACATAACTATAACGGGAACACAATAAGAGTGCAAGTATACGCAGTGAAGCATTATTCCTACAAATGAGATCAAAGGCTGATGCAACTGGATTACTATTGAGTATCTCCTCTTCCTATTTTTTTGATTACCCTTAGCGCGCTGCATTGTCCCGAAATTTGTGTAAAATAGTTTTTATTCTTCTTTTGCCTACCTGCGTTTGACATGGACTTGTTTGACAGGTAGATCTTGGCTGCGTGAGGCGGACCACTGCAAGAAGGCCAAAAAGGGATGTGCGCCTCAAAACTGCCCCCAAAGGCTCTAAGAGGAATAAATACCATTTTTAACCAATTTAGCAACACGCTAGCGCGCGAAATACCTAACACTTTTTGCGCTGCCAGGTCTACCTTTTTCGCATCCCTTTATGTGAAGACTTAAAAATGAATGGTTCTGTTATCTTTTTGCATGGAACGCGAACGTTCACCAGCCGTTTTTCTTTCCAAGGAACTTGATACTTTCCTCAAGAATCTTGGACCTGATGACAAACGTGTCAAATGGGTAGGAAGCATGGCTGTCGTACTTAAGGAAAACAAATTTGCCGGTGAACCACTAAGGAAAAGTTAGATTCC
>PEWI01000194.1:4038-4939 GCA_002779555.1 Candidatus Bathyarchaeota archaeon CG07_land_8_20_14_0_80_47_9
ACAACTTGTTTCGCTACGGCCATCCTGAAGGGTACCGTTCATGTTATACTATTGTGAATTTCTGCCCTCATATATTGGATGTTATGTCGCATAAAGAATACGATAAGATCTTCGGGTACAAAACAACGTAACTAGCGGATTCTTACGCTTGATCTTATCAAAGCTTCAAGTTTGGGGTTGTTTACACCTGTGTATATGATCTTCTTGCCGTTGCGCGCTATTTTTCCAGAAGCTTCAAAGTAGTCCAATATACGTTTGAACGTTTGATATTGCACTTTCTTTGGCAGTCTTCTCCAAAGCTCCATCCGTGTGGGGTAATCATCGGAATCCAGAATAGTTTTTTCAACCATCAGGATAGTATCTAATTGTGGCTCATGTAGTACTTTCGAGGGGGGATTATTCATAGAAGACGCGTTTTTTTCCTTCTCCATCGTTCCACTCTCCATCCTTTCACCAACATCTAACTAACTACCTAACTCTTATATAAACTTATACATTTAAAGAATAAAAACCATTTTACACCAATCTCGGAACAAGCATGCGCGCTATTTTTCTTTTGAAGTCGTTAATTTGTTGAATGTGAAAGAATAGCGGAAACAATGTGCTCACTGTTCTGTAGCGGATGAGCCCACAGGGCAAAACCATCACGAATGCTAAACCCGTCTCGCAACAGAACCCTATATAGCGATGAACAGATTCAGTCTTGTAGAAAATTCAGCCTCTCTTTTATCTCAGAAATGATTATCTCGAACTTAGGTAGTTCCTTAGTCAGGTGCAGCAATCCTTTTTCCCAAAATGATTGTGTCTCGCTTATTCTTTTCTTATCGAACAGTAAACTTGGCTCGTACTTTATCCTGTTCAATTCGCATTTCCTTTTCAGAAGTTTTTTGATTTCAGAATC
>PEWI01000104.1:0-6600 GCA_002779555.1 Candidatus Bathyarchaeota archaeon CG07_land_8_20_14_0_80_47_9
GATTTATCCACATTATCTTTTCAGGTTTATCCTCAATTACAACTACATCTGGTCTAAACTTAGCATTTTCAAGTGGGGCAGCAACGATTGCTTTGATCTCTGCTAACTTCATTCTTGGCATTTGTGCCATCGTCTTGGCTGCAGCTTCCTTTGATTCAAACAAACCAAGCGTTTTTAGCATATCACCACTGCTGATCTTCTCTGGAAGAGGCATGAGACCCAAAGCTGCAGCAGCGGCAGGGCAAGCAATATTCCCGCTTGTTAGGGTAGCGCTCTTCCCTTTTTTTGCCTCCATTAGAAGTTGACAGTATCGCAGCCTTTTAGGAGATTCCGAGGGAATTTCACTGGTAGATTCATCAGCCTTAATCAGTTTGACTGCAACCGGAGACCACTTAAGGCCAAGCATCTCTTTGAGCGCAGAAGAACACTGCAAGTTTATTGCTTGTGTCATGAGATAAACCTACTTCCTGAAACTCACTCGGTCGGCGTTGTTTTCAAGTTCTTTCTTGCTTGTGGTTAGAACATTTCTTTTCTTGATGATCTTGTGGATGCGTGAGAGCGGTGGGAAACTTATCGCGTGCACCGGGCAAGTGTTTGAACAAGTTACGCACCCTACCTTGCAGTTTAAAGGTGCAATCACTACTGGCCTTCTCTTGTCGAAGTCAAATGCATAAACGCCGGCGGCGCAACCCAAAACGCACAGCCCGCAACCTATGCACAATTCATGTTCAACCGTGGGATGCCACTCAATCTCTTCTCTTGGAACCCCGTGCCAAACAGGCTTTGAATCTTTAGAGTCAGACATTTCCAGCGTACCTCATATGTTGAGGGTAGAGATTAATAGCAATATTTAAATATTGTTATTGTATTTTCTAATCACAGAATCCGACGTAGAGAAAGCGCGTGAGACCATTGCCCAAGAAAGAGAAAAAGAGGAAAAAGAGCTGGAACGAAAAACAACGCGAGAAACAAACAAGATTGCAGCGTTCGCAGGAAGCGTACCAAATACAAAGAGAAAGAGAGGCCGAAAGAAAACCCCGGAAATGGCCAAAAGGCAAGATACTTGGCGCATTCTGTCTTATTCTCTTGATTTTCGGAGCTTATGGTGCATGGCAGTACACTCAACCCTCAACAGCGCCTCCCTCCATCAATCCTACAAGCCCATTGCAGACACCTTACGAGTTTACCATGAACGACGTCGATGGAACCAAGTTCTCGCTGGCAAGTTACAGAGGAAGAGTCGTTGTCATACACATCATGGCAGTTGGCTGTCATGGACAGATCGACCCGATTAACGATAACCAGCTCACTCAACTAAAAGCTGCCTGCAATAGCTTCTGTAATCATGAACCTCTGACCTTGGTCACAGTTGCAGTTGCAACTTGCCCGAGCAGTAACCTTGAACAGATTCGTGCCACCTACGGAATTACATGGTCACTCGGAAATGACTATGATGATGGAGTAATGGACATAGCACAGAAATATGCCTCACAAGGCGATGGAACGATAGTGCTCATTGATAAGACATTCCGCGTCTCAGAGTCTTACGGTACGGTTGCGTCCTCGACACTATCGTCAAAGATCAGTCAGTTGCTAAGAGCATGATCAGAATGTTTGAAGAGCTTCTAGGTTTGTTCTTCCTCGGGATCGCAACTTTTCTTTCACCATGTTCAATCTCCCTCATGTCAGTCTATCTAACGTACTCTGTAGGGGTCAGCAAAAGCGTGCGCAAAGGACTTGCTGTTGGTTGTAGCTTCGCTGCAGCCATGTGCATAGTCTTCTTCATTCTAGGATATGCTATATCTTCTTTAGTCCCCATGAGCATAATAAACACAAGGATCTTCTTTGGCGTCTCAGGTCTTCTTCTCATTCTCTTTGGAATTAATAACATAGGTTTGCTTAGAAAACTGGGACTGCCAACTCGCAGTTTCCTTACCGAGCAACTAAACGCCGCAAAACTGACCGCATTGACGCGGTTTTCAGCATACAACTATGTAATAGGCTCATTCTTGTTCGGCCTGATTATTTCCATCGCTCTAGGCCCATGCACTCTATCACTAGTCTTACCAGCTATACTGCTAACATTATTCACTGCCCCATCACCTTTTCACGGAGGCTTCTTGCTTTTCATGTTTGGTCTGGGTCATGCTTTGCCAGTCATTTTCTTAAGTACATTGCTGGCAACTGCGCGCAGAGTGGCAAGCGATAAGATTACCAGCGCAGGCGAATGGCTGACAAAGATTTTCGGATTTGTCTTTCTTGTCATAGGCATAGCACTAATTACATATGCCTTGGGAGGTTGGTGAAAACGACGAAAACTAAAGTGAAAATAGAGGTTTTTGTCCCGTTAGGTTCGTGTGTCTGTAACTTCGCACCCTTCATGGAAAAAATCGGACGTGTAACATCAAGATTCAAGGACGTGACAGAAGTCCAAATGAAGTCGAACAAATCATCAGAAGCTTCCAAGTACGGAGTTCAAGATATGGGAATCGTCATTAACGGGAAGATCAAGCTTTCAGCAAGCTTTGAAGAGAAAGAACTTCAAGACGCAATATCTCAAGAAGAGCAGAGTCAACGATAGAATGCGGGCGGGCAGGTCGTTCATCATGGAAACGAACTTCGAAGAAATAACCAAAAAATATCGTTTGGTGAAAACTGGCAAGATCAATGTTGATCCTCTATCTCTGAAGTTGGAAATTGAGTGCTACATAAAGAATCGACAGGGTGCAAAACGAAAAGAAGATGACTCGGTGGCGGAAGCACAGGACATGTTACTGGATGTAACGCAGATGATCGAGGAGGGCCACTGTAACCCTTTTAGACCTAAGATACTCTAATTATGCTTCTGTCTGAGGTGGAAACTACGAAGAAAATTCTGTTTGTGTGCGTTGAGAATGCTGGTAGAAGTCAAATGGCAGAGGCCTTTGCTAAAGCCTACGGTACAACTAGAATTGAGGCCGCAAGTGCTGGCACCATGCCTTCAAATGAAGTCAATCCTATCGTTGTTCGAGTCATGCAAGAGAAAGGAATAGACCTGTCAGTCAAGAAGCCAAAACTGATTACTAATCAGATGGTTCAGGAAGCAGACGTGATAATCGTGATGGGATGTAGTGCCGACGGATTCTGTCCTGCTCCGCTTTTGGATAAGGTAGTAGACTGGGGAATTGAAGACCCAAAAGGTAAACCAATTGAGAAGGTGAGAGAAATTCGGGATGAAATCGAAAGAAAAGTAAGAATGCTGATTGATGGGTCTGTCTAGTCAGTCCTGACCTGCTTCCGCGCTTGCGTCTTTTTCTTGAGTGACTCTGTTTTTTATTCTGTGCGCGGGGATTTTGCTGTAGGACACGGAACACTTTTTTCTTTTTGAGCATTGCCTCGTTGCAGCCCATTTTAGGATTGGGATAACAGCTTCTCTGAGCCCTTCTCCATCTTTTGTCAATGAGTATTCGACACGAGGCGGGATTTCGGCGAATGATTCTCTCTTGAGCAATCCTTCTTCTTGAAGTTGCTTTAGCGTGTCTGCAAGCGTCTTGGGACTTATGCCTCGCAGTTCTTCCATGAGTCTGTTGAATCTGAGGCTACTGTAATTGCCGATTGCGTTGATGATCAAAAGTGCCCATTTCTTGCTTATCACATCTATGATCCCTTCAAGCGGACAAAAACAAACTACGTCATTCTTGTTCTGCATGCCTTTCACTTTCTTTACGAATAGTAACTATTCGGCTATAAACTTGATAGGATAAATACTTTACTTTCTATAGTGTAAGAAAAACAGAGGTGAAGTTGTATATGGATGAGGAATGCGGTTGTAGCATGCATCATCGGAGACATGAGAGTTATTGTGGATGTGGTGTGCATAGAGAGGGACACGGTTACAGAAGACGCTTTTTCACGAAGGCCGAGAAGGTGGAGAAGCTAAAGAACTATGCAGAGGAGCTGAAGAAAGAGCTCAAGGCTATAGAAGAAAAAATCAAGGAAATGCAGAACTAAAGATCTCGATCGAGATGGAGTTAGATTATGCCCCTAGAAAGCGCTATTGAAGTCTCAAATCTAACAAAATATTACGGTGACCTTTGTGCAGTGGACCATGTAAACTTCGAGGTAAAGAAGGGAGAGATCTTTGGCTTCCTAGGCCCCAATGGGGCGGGCAAGACGACCACAATACGGATGCTGACCGGAATCTCCATACCCACTGAAGGAACAGCCAACATCATGGGCTACGATATTCAACGTCACCCCATAAAAGCAAAGGAGCAGATGGGAATCGTTCCCGATGTCAGCAACGTCTATAATGAACTTTCCGCGTGGGACAACCTCATCTTCACTGGAAAGCTCTACGACATGCCCAAGACGAGCCGCGAGAGCCGCGCTGAGGAACTCCTGAAAATGTTTGGACTCTACGAGCGACGCAAAGAAAAGGTGCAGGGTTTTTCTAGAGGCATGAAAAGGCGAATATGCATCGCAATGGCTCTTATGAACCGGTCGGGCATCCTCTTCCTCGACGAGCCAACTTCAGGGTTAGACGTTCAGAGTGTCCTAATAATCCGAGATCTCATCCGGAACTTGAACCAGCAGGGTCTGACAATCTTCCTCACAACCCACAACATCGATGAGGCAAGCCAGATGTGCGATCGAGTAGCGATCATCAACCACGGCAAAATCGTAGCTATCGATACTCCTGAAAAACTCAAGAGGACGCTGGAGAGCCTCCAATCCATAGAAGTCGCCTTCGAAACCGCACCTCCAAATGCTTTGAAAGAGTTGGAAAAACTAGCTGAAGTCAGTGAGGTCGTGAAGGAAGGCGACAAGTTCAGATTCTTCACTCGCGATCCGCCCACGGTCTTGGATTCGTTGTGGAAATACTCCCAAGATAACAACCTTAAACTCACCACCGTAAATACTGTCGGCCCGAGTTTGGAAGATGTGTTCGTAAAGCTGACGGGCATCAGACCTGCGACAGCAGAAGAGGAATCGGGAAAATCAGGTCGAAGCGAAGAACAAGAGATGGTTCACAGAAGAAGGAAGCAATGATGAACGCACATTCAAGCCATTATAGCAGAGAGATACGAGTAGCCTGGGCAATCGCTGTAAAGGATATGCGTACCTACTACACGAAGCCTCCGTCTCTTATGTTCGGGATACTGTTCCCCTTCAGCCTTTTCCTCTCATTCAGCATAGGAACGAAAGCGCCTCTGGCTGCACAGATCCCAATCCTCGTATCTCAGACGTTATTCTTCGCATCCTCTTCAATAGGCCCCGTGGTGATACCAACTGAACGCGCCAATCAGACTTTTGACAGGTTCTTAACATCACCGGTTTCTCTTCTTTCTATCTTAATGGGTAAAACTCTAGCAGGAATAATCTACGGGGCCGGAATCTCCGTCATTCCGGTCTTGGTTGGCATGGCCTTCTTCGGTTTTCAGATAATTAGCCTGGGGGCTTTATTCGCTTGCTTTTTGCTATCCTCTCTTGCCTTCTCGGCCTTGGGAATTATGTTCGCTTCGATTCCAGGTCAGACTCCTGGTCAGGTGATGATGCCTCTCAACTTCGTTCGCATACCCCTACTCTTCATCAGCGGCGTCTACACACCTATCCGAGATCTGCCAACATGGATGCAAGCGGTGTCTATGCTTTCACCCCTGACCCACACCGTTGAACTCGCAAGATACGCATCAGGCGGAGAAACCTTCTTTGGTCCAATCCTCAACGTAACAATACTAACGATATATGTCGCAACTTTCCTCTTGATGGGCATTCGCTTCCACATCATGAACCAACGCAAGGAGTAAGGTGGAAAATGGTGAGAACATAGAGGAGGGATTCCGAAATTGAATAAATGGGATTTGACCAAACTAGCAGAATTTTCGAAGACTAACAGAATTAAGAAAGACATTCACAAGACAAAGTGGTTCAATATTGTTCTTGTTTGCCTCGAAACAGGCCAAGTAATTCCTTCCCGACCTGAACCCTATGACGTGTGTTTTTATGTCATCGACGGGAAAGGCACGTTTACAGTGGGCGATGAGCAGATCCACATAGGCCAAGGTAGCATGATCTTTGCCCCAGCAGGTGTGGCACGAGGCATAGAAAGCACACAACGACTAACCATATTAGGCATACAGCAACCACATTAGGAAGAAGCGCGCGCTTAGGGTCTCTTTCTATTTCCGTTCTCTGAAAAGCATAACGGTTCTCGTAACCACAAACGCATTCAAATCCAGCTTCAACAAGTTTCTTCGCTTCTTCCACGCTACTAGCAACAGCGTGCACTTCAAATAATAGCAATTTCACCTGCAAAATGCGATTAAATCATAGCAGTTTTGATAGTAGCCCGGGAGAGATTCGAATTCTTGGCTTTGCAATAGTGCGGTTTTTGGTAGCCCAGCTGTGGGACTTGAACCCATTTGGGTGCTAATCCCGGCGACCGCACCAACTAATTGATTGCGTGTTTGCGTGTGCGCAACGGTTGTAGGCCCCTCTATTAGGATACAAATATGCAGGGCAACATTGTTAGGCAAGAGGTTTTCTTGGCTTTCCAGGGCGCCTAGACCCCCTTATATATAGATGTCCAACCTTTCTCGTTGCTCTACGTTTTTCAGA
>PEWI01000104.1:6607-7452 GCA_002779555.1 Candidatus Bathyarchaeota archaeon CG07_land_8_20_14_0_80_47_9
TAGTTTAAGCCTTTCTCAATGTTACGCTGCCGTCTGCATTTTTGTCAATTTTCAAAGCCATACCCTTTGTCCAGCCTAAGTCTTCAAGCCACGCAGTTTTGAAGTGTAGAAACCGATAGTCATTAATCCGTGCATTAAGCGGATACTGTACTGCGCTTGTGGTTGCAGGCTTTTCCTTCTTTTGACGTTTTGGTTTTCGTGTTTCAGTTGTGTTGTTGGGGGTTTGCTTAACCTGCTCAGGTGTTACTTTCGGCCTAAATTTTGGTTCAGAAGCCATTTGCTTTTCAACTCTTTCTGTTTCCTCATGGTGCGCACTACCTTCCTTCTGAATAACGGTTTCAGTTTTTGTCGTAAAACACCAACTCCTTAAATTAGACATTTTGCGCTCACGACCTTGAGCCACGTAGTCGCTCACGTCCACACGGGCGACGTGTGGTTTCAGAAAAAAAGATAAGAAAACTTTGCGCTTTTCAGTTTGCCACAAACTTACTAAGCAACACGCCTACGGGTTTACTTCAAACCTGTCAGCACGACCTTGTGCTGCCAATACGCAACACACACCTGCTTAACGCAGCCGTCGCGCCTCCGCTCGCGCAAAGGTGGTCTGCGCCTGCGCCAAGTTGTTGGTTTGTTGCTGCATGAGTGCTTTGGTAAGCCTTTACCCGCTATGCCGTACCAGCTGACGGGTAAGCCTGCCTTAGCCGTTGTTGACGTTGCTTTAACAGCCCGCTGACACATTACACGGTATTACACGTTTACGCTTGGACTGACTTTGACTTGCAGGTTACGTTAGACGTTTTTACGTGCGACTTTGCTGAGCCGTTTGTTGCTTTGTTCTTTTGGTC
>PEWI01000006.1 GCA_002779555.1 Candidatus Bathyarchaeota archaeon CG07_land_8_20_14_0_80_47_9
TCAACCCGACCGAATTTGGAGACAGAGCCGCGTAAGGGTCAACCCTTATATCGGCACATTTTTACTTTTCACAGAAAAGTGAACGCATGGACCTAAAGGACCTACTCAAACGAGAGTTCTCGTTCGTCTCGGGCAACTACCGGATTCTCATAGTAAGCTGGATCATAATGGACATCGCCAGCGAAACACCCGTCCCGTACTATCAGCTTTACGTTCAAGCCCTCGAAGGAACAGGCCTAGCGCTGGGAATAATAGGTTTAGCTAATTTCCTCGCCATGGCCCTCGTGGCGTTTCCAGGAGGCTATCTTGCAGACAAGTACGGAAGACGCTGGCTCATAACAACGATGACTTTCGGAGTAGCCCTTTCCTACATTTTCTACGCGCTTGCCCCAACATGGCATTTCATCCTCATGGGAAGCACAGTGCAGGGCCTGTGCCTGATATATCAGCCAGCCCTTTTTGCCATGGTTCAGGACTCGCTTCCTCCAGAGCGCAGAGGAGTAGGTTCATCACTGATACAGATGATTCACGGAACATTCAACACGCCAGGTCCCGTCATCGGTGGGCTTCTCCTAATGGCGTTTGGACTGGTTCCGGGCATGAGAATAGTCTACTCTTTTGTCGTAGTCTTGTTTCTGATTGCAGCAGTTTGGCGGCTCAGACTGAAAGAGACCGTGGAGAACACAGAGTCTATTCGCTTCAGATATTTCATCTCTTCATATCCCCAAGCCTTCAGAGAATGCTGCATCAACGTGTGGAAAACCGTACCCCGATCTGTTTTGTGGCTGTTCACCGTCCAGATCATGCTGATGTTCGCAAATTCACAGATCAACGTTATCAACGCAATATATGCAATCCACCAGCTTGGAGTCTCTGAAGAGCTGTGGTGGCTGGCCTTCGTCCCTCTATTACTGACCATGATGGTTGCTTCCATCCCAGTCGGCAAGACCATTGAGCGGATCGGTCCAAAGATACCTTTGTTAGCCGGACCGTTGACGCTTGCCTTGGCCACACTGCTGTTTGTCCACGGAAACCTCTACACCATCATGCTATCGATGTGCCTCAACGGCCTAGTCTTTCTGCTGGTCATGTCCTCCGCCATGACACTTACTGCGAGCCTTGTGGAACCAGAAAACAGAGGCAAAGTAAGGGGCTTCCTCAACTTCATGGGCTACATTTTCACGGGCGTCGGCATGCTGCTGGGCAACTACTTCTACGACCTGTGGCCTCAATTGCCGTTCTACGTAACCATCGGATTAACCGTTCCAATGGTTCTCATCGTCATATTCCGTGTACACGAACCGGACAAACATTCACCAGCATATTAGACTATCAAGCAGCAACGGCTTCGACACCTATTTATCTCAACGTTGATAATCTGTCTTGACTGAACGGTGGAAGAAGCGTTTGAAACTGAAAGAAGTTGTTGAAGATTACACTTTCTCTAAGGGCATGAGCGTTGACAAGCTCGTTTTGCAGATGCAGAAGGCTTGGGGGTTCACGGCTGGAAAACTCGCAGTAGGTATAAACATCTTAGAAAGCATGGTCAGGGAGCGCGGATGCGTAAAGTTTCTTTCCTTCACTGGAAACCTCGTTGCTACTGGAACACGAGGCGTGTTCAAAGAGCTTGCGAAACGGAAGCTTGTCGACGTTATGGTCACTACTTGCGGGACGCTTGACCATGACATCGCTAGAAGCTGGAAACAATATTACAGGGGTTCATTCGTGATGAACGACACCAAGCTTCGTGAAGAGGGAATAAACCGTCTGGGAAACGTTTTGGTTCCGAATGACAGTTACGGCATAATAATAGAAGAGAAAATGCAGACGCTACTTGAAAGCTTGTGGAAGGAAGGCGTCAAGGAAGTCTCATCGAGCCAGTTCTGCCGAGAAATAGGATCGCGAATATGCAACGAAACCTCAATCCTCTACTGGGCCGCCAGAAACAACATACCAGTCTTCGTGCCAGGCATCACAGACGGCGCAGTGGGCTATCAAACATGGCTCTTCTCACAGGACCACGACTTCAGACTTAACCTCCTGAAAGATTCGGGCCAGCTCAACGACATTGTTTACGCGGCGAAGAAAACTGGCGCGCTGCTGGTTGGAGGAGGCATCTCAAAGCATCACACGCTCTGGTGGAACCAGTTCAGAGACGGACTCGACTACGCAGTTTACATAAGCACCGCAGACGAGTGGGACGGAAGCCTTTCAGGAGCAAGGCCAAGAGAAGCAGTCTCGTGGGGGAAAATAAGCGAAAAGGCGAAACGCATCATGATCGAAGGAGACGCTTCACTCATCCTGCCAATAATGGCGAGTTCTCTACTAGACAGAATTGGGAAGGTTTAGGAAACTGATTTGAAAAGCCAAGAAAGGTCAGGGGCCTTCCGCTTAAACTTCACTCTTTCATTGAGCGCATGCGTTATCAACGGCAAAGCAATCGTCGCATCGCAATAGCATACTGCTCTCTTTCCTTCAATGTCGATTTTGCCCCAGCTTATCGCCTCTTCCAAAGTGCAGCCTGATAGACCTCCCCACTGAGGTGAGTCTGTCGTTATCTGAATTGCGTAGCGATGAGGATAGTAGTATTCTTTTATCCCCTTGCGCAGGTGGCCTTTCCTGCCTGGAACTCCTTCGTCCATGGTTTTGGGCGAGACTGATATGGCAAGGAGCTGTGTAAAGTCTTTCGGCACTCCGCCTCCGATGTAGACCACACCGACTTCCTTTGTCTTCTCGCCGATGCTGACGAACTGGTCAAATTCCTTCACGCTGTCCAACACGATCGGATGCCCCTGATTCTTTGCCATCAGAAACGTCTCACCGTATGCGCTGTCAGCTATTGCAGGACAAAAGACCGGAACCTTCTTTGCTGCAGCTGCCGCGACTATGCTTTTCACGCCTTTCTTGTTTAGGTAATTGCCCAACAGGTACAGAAGCTCCGCAGAAGTGTACGGATAGTCCTTCTTCACAGTCATCAAAAAGTCGGTTAAGAGAAGCTCCATCTCCCTATAATCCGTTTCCTTCCCGTAAACGTCGTAATACCTGTTCACATCGTCCTTCAGAAGCTGCTGGTCGTCTACCTGATGCGAACCCTGCCAATAACCCAGCCCCATCGCGTCAACAATGTCTTCTGAGATATTTGCTCCCGTGGAAACAAGAACGTCAATGTAGCGGTTTTTTATCAGCCAGTTAACCATTTTCCACTGTCCAGCCGTGCTCATTGACCCAGCAAAACCCATGATGATTGTCAGCTCCTTCTCCTTCAGCATTGCCTCCCAAACGTCAACAGCCTCGCCGAGCTTCCTTCCCTGATAAGCAGTTCTGCCCATCTCGGCCAGAAGCTTAGAAACGCTTTTTTCCCTAACGTCAATAGCTTCAACTTTCTTCTTGAAGTAAGAACCCGTCATCCGCCAAACCCTCTCGTCTTAGATTAATAGTGCAGTATAAGAAATTTTCTTCTTCAAAAGCGAGAGTGAACAAATGCCTTTTCACATTTTCTCTGGCGCTACTATCCCAATGAGGTCCAGTGCGTTCCTAAGCACTATATGTACAGAGTCTGTCAGGGCAAGTCTTGCGTCGCTCAGCTCTTTCGGTTCAGCTTTTATCACTGGAAAAGCGTTGTAGAACGTGTTGAACTTGTCAGACAATGCATTGGCATATTCTGCAATAAGGTTGGGTTTGAGGTATTCCGCGGCTTCGATGAACGTGTCTGGGAAACTGGCTAGCGCCAAGACTATTTCGTGCTCCAACTTCTCTTTTAGCAGTCCAAAGGCGGGTTTCTCGGGCTTCCTGTTGGCTTTGCGCATTATGCTGCAGGCTCGGGCGTGAGTGTATTGTATGTAGGGTGCGCTGTTCTTTTCAAAGTTGAGCACTCTGTCCCACGTGAACACGACGGGTTTTGAAGTGTCAACCTCAATAAGCGCGTAGCGTACTGCTCCTATGCCGACGAAGTCTGCGATGTGCTGCTTCTCTTTTTCTGGCAGTTGCGGTGACCGCTTCGAAACCTCTTCGAAGGCGCGTTTTACTGCTTCGTCCATCACTTCGTCGAATGCTATGAAGTGTCCTCTTCGGCTTGACATCTTGTAGCCTGGCAGAGACACGAGGTTGTAGGCGAAGTGAACAAGATTGTCTGCTTGCCTATCGCAGCCTAAGGCGTGCAAGGCAATCTTCAACTGCAGTTGGGCCAGATTCTGTTCCATTCCTATGACGTTGATAAGTTTCTCCGCTTTTTCGAATTTCCACAAGGTGTATGCAATGTCCCGGGTCGTGTAGAGCGTTGTGCCGTCCGCGCGCACAAGGGTCAATGGCGGAACCTCGTAGTTTTCTCTTAAGCCCAGTCTCTGTCTCAGACCAAGTTCTCGAATCACTTTTTCAGCATCAAATTCGAGGACTCCGCCTTCCACGAACAGATACGGCGACTTCTTAAGCTTGTTAAGCACGCTGGCAACTTGGTTGCTCCAAACAAAGTCGCTTTCCCAGTCCCAAGAATCATAAGAAACGCCTATCCTGCCGAGGGTTTCCCTGAACCCGTCTAGGCATAGCTCGCTGACTTCTCTGATGAGCTTCTTGGCTGCTTCATCTCCTTCTTCGTAGGCTCGGTTTAGCTTGTTGACAGAGTCTTCAGGATTTTCTTCCTCGCCTATTCTTTCCAGAAGTTCTTCAAAAAGGGCGGGGAATTTCTGTTTCAACTCTGCAGCCACAGACATCCACTCGTCTAGGTCCCTGTTGATCTTTGCGATTTCTTCGTCGGCTGAGACTGTCCTTGCCCGTTCAAGCTCTCTTTTCAAGCGGTTGATCTCGACCAAGCAGCTTGTGACCGTGTAGATTTTGCCGATGAACTGGTCTGGTTTTCCCTCAGGTTTCGGCTTGCCCAGTTTTTCGTATCCGTAAGCGACCACGGACGATTGACGGC
>PEWI01000261.1 GCA_002779555.1 Candidatus Bathyarchaeota archaeon CG07_land_8_20_14_0_80_47_9
TGAAGCACATATCACAAACGGAAAAGTCACAAGCTCAAAGGAATTGAAGCGAAGAGTTGACCTATTCCGAAAGTTCTGGGATGGAAAACATGGCGAAATAGTCGTGCAGACAAATGTAGAGGATCAAAGACTAGGCGCTGACGTCTACGCGATTTCAAAGCTGGAAGTGAACGTCATTGAAAGAAAATGGGGACAAGGAGCAAAAGCCATCGGTGGCGAGGTGCGGGTTAGAGACATCGAAAGAGCTAAGATGCTGAAGAAAAGAGGCTACATAGTAATCCCAGATCCTGAAGACCCCACAGTTCAGCAAGCATGGAAAGACGGCGTGTTCAAATCCTTTGAGAGACACAGCAGAGTAGGCATCCCGAAAGAGAAAAGCTTCATAGAAGACATAGAGTGGCTGAGGAAACAGGGCGCCAAGCACGTAACATTGAAGACCGGCGCATACAGGCCTTCGGCTGTTGCCTACACCATGAAAATGGCTTCAGAAGCCAAAATCGACTACGTATCCTTCGACGGAGCAGCAGGCGGAACAGGAATGAGTCCTGTATCAATGATGAACGAGATGAGCATTCCAACGGTCTACCTAGAATCCATAGTCCTGAAGTGCGCACAGATCCTCAGGAAGAAAGGACGCTACGTCCCAGACCTGATCATGGCTGGAGGTTTCATAGAAGAAACGTCCATATTCAAGTCTATAGCAATGAGCAACTTCGGAAATGGCCCATTCGTGAAAGCAGTTCTGATGGGAAGGTCACCGATAACAGCAGCCTTCAAAGGAAGCTACTTCAAACAGCTCTCCGAAGAAGGAAAGTTACCGAAAGCCTTTGCAGACAAGTTCGGAGCCACTCCTGACAAGTTCTTCATCGCCGCCCCCGAACTGAAAAGAAAATATGGCGAACGCTTCAAAGAAATACCGTGGGAAGCCGTTGCAGTCTACACCTATTTGACCGACAGAGTAGGCGTAGGTCTCAAGCAACTTCTAGCAGGCAACAGAAAGTGGAAATTGGAACTTGTC
>PEWI01000121.1:0-3173 GCA_002779555.1 Candidatus Bathyarchaeota archaeon CG07_land_8_20_14_0_80_47_9
GTGAAAACGACAACTGGACAGGAGAAGAACGTTGCGAGACTTGTGGCTGCGAAAATCGAGATGAACAAAATACCAATAAGAGCGGTTCTCGTGCCTGAAACCCTGAGAGGGTACGTGTTTATGGAGGCAGAGGGAGCCCATCTCGTTGAAGAAGCCATAGTAGGCATCAAGCATGTGCGGTCAAGGGTTCCGGGCATCGTTAGCTTTTCCGAGGTTGAAAGATACATCGTCAGGAAACCAGTCATTGAGGAGCTGAGTGAAAGCGACATAGTGGAAGTGACTGGCGGTCCGTTCAAAGGGATGCGTGCAAAAATAACCCGCATTGACAAGACCAAGGCAGAAGTCACTCTTGAGCTGTTGGAGGCAACGTTCACCCTGCCGATAACCGTCAATTCTGACTACGTGAAGCTTGTGGAAAAAGCAAGAAGCGGGAGTGGTGAAGCATAAAATGGTAGAGAAGAAAACTGTTGAACTGCTCATAAGCGGCGGCCAAGCCACTGCAGGACCGCCATTGGGGCCTGCTTTGGGACCGCTGGGCGTTAACGTGATGATGATTGTCAACAGGATAAACGAGCTTACGAAAGACTACGCTGGAATGAAGGTTCCCGTCAAGGTCATCGTTGACCCTGACACTAAGCAGTTCGAGGTAATCCTCGGAACGCCTACGACACCGGCACTGATCGTCAGCGAACTCAAAATTGAGAAAGGCTCAGGAACTCCAAACACTGCGAAGGTCGGAAACCTCAGCATGGAGCAAGTCATAAGGGTGGCCAAGATCAAGCGTCCAGAGCTGCTGGCGAAAACGCTAAAATCAGCGGCTAAAGAAGTGCTAGGAAGCTGTATCAGCATGGGCGTCACCGTAGAAAACAAGGACCCACGCGAAGTTCAGAAAGAAATCGACGAAGGCAAACATGACGAGATATTCGCGAAAGGCGAAGCATAAGACAATATTTTTATAATCCCGTTCCATTCCCTCATTGGCGCGAGGCCTATAAAAATGCCCTTAGACCAAAAAACCATCTTCGATGCAGTGAAACAGGCAAAAGAAAAATCTAAGAAGAGGAAATTCAATCAAACAGTAGAGCTGGTTGTCAACCTGAGGGATATCGACATGAAGTCGGCTGGGGGCAAGCTTCAAGAGCTCATAGAACTGCCGCATTCTCCGCCTGAAAAAGCTAACAGGATATGCGTTATCGGCTCTGGGGAGTTGGCTTTGAAGGCAAGAAAAGCAAATGCAGACCGAATCATTGAAAGGTCTGAACTTGAAGGATTGGCTGGCAAGAAGCGGGATTTGCGGAAACTCTCTAACGATTATGACTTCTTCATAGCTGAGGCGCCGCTGATGCCTCTGGTGGGAAAGATTCTGGGGCCTGTTCTAGGTCCGAGGGGAAAGATGCCTGTTGCTGTTCCGCCTTCGGCGGACATAGGCGCACTGATCGTGAAGCATCGCAAAACCATCGTGTTGAGGATGCGTTCTCAACCGATCTTGTCATGCTGTGTCGGTGTGGAGGGGATGAAGGAAGAGGAATTGACTGAGAACATTCAGGCGGTCTTGAGGGTTTTGGAAGGAAAGCTTAAGAAAGGAATCAAAAACGTCAGGAACATGTATATTAAAACAGCTATGGGAGCGCCTGTGAAGATAAAGGCTTAGAGAGAGGAGACCAATGCCGTCACAACAAATCCTGCAAGAGAAAATCGGCGAAGTCGAAGAGATAGCAGAGCTGATAAAAAAGCACAAAGTCATCGGAATTGCCAGTCTGCAAAAGGTCAGAGCAGCTCAACTTCAAGCTTTCAAGAAGAACCTTGCAGGCACAGTTTACATGCGCGTTTTCAAGAATACGTTGATGAGAAGGGCCGTTGAAAACTGCAAGGAGAAGCCCGAGCTCAGCAAACTTATGGAGCACTTGACGGGTTCGAACGTTTATCTGCTGACGGACTTGAACCCGTTTAATCTGGCGTTGAGGCTGGAAAAGGGAAAGGTCAAGACCACGGCAAAGTCTGGTGACATAGCCGCTTTTGACGTGGTGGCTCCTGCCGGAAATACGGGGCAGCCGCCAGGTCCAATAATCAGCCAGTTGAATGCTGTTGGCTTGCCCACAAGAATCGAGTCGGGAAGTGTCTGGATAAACAAGGACACGTTGGTTGTCAAGAAGGGCGAAGTGATTCCAGAAAGACTTGCGAGCATTCTCTCCAAACTTGGGATAAAACCCGTCGAAGCCGGACTGGTGATGAAAATCGTGTTTGACGAGGGCTTGATAATAACTGAGGAACAGCTGCGATTGGACGTGGACGGAACTAGAAAGGATGTTGAATCAGCCTTTGCTGGCGCTTTCGCCTTGTCTTTGAGTGTTGCATATCCAACGGAGGACAACATAGTGGTGCTCCTGCAGATTGCTCATCGGGAAGCTTATTCGCTTTCAGTGAACGCAGCCGTGCCGACTAAAGAGACGATCGAAGATCTAATTCGAAAGGCGCACATGGAAATGCTAAGTTTAAGTAGTAGAGTGCCCACTGTAGAGGAAAAGGCTGCTGAAACCGAGAAAGCTGAAAAAAGTTAAAATATCCGAATGCAGAGGTGAGATGGTATGGAATACATTTACGCTGCGATGCTCCTTCACAAGGCTGGAAAGGAAATAGACGAGCAAAACCTGACACAGGTTCTGACAGCGGCGGGCATAAATGTCGACGCAGTGCGCGCCAAGGCCTTAGTTGCTTCTTTGGCTGAGGTCAAGATTGACGAGGCAATCAAGTCTGCCCCAACGATGATGGCCGCACCCGTAGCAGCACCGGCGGCAGTTGCACCGGTAGCAGAAGCAAAGCCGAAAGAGGACGAAAAGAAGAAGAAGGAAGACGAGAAGCAGAAAGAAGAGGCAGCCCTCGAAGGATTAGGCGCACTGTTCGGCTAAGCTACTCCTTCTGTCGTGCTGATTTTATTCGTTTAACCATTCCAATTTCCTAGTTGCTCGTCAGAGACGATTGAGATTGAAAGTTACTGCTGTGGCGCATCCGATACAGGGGTTGATAAAGTATCACGGCTTGAAGAACCCTGTGCAAAGAATACCCTACCATGACAGCATATCCGTGTGCATCCAGGCACTGACAACCACAACAACTGTGGAAACCCTTGAAAAGTTGAAGAAAAACGAGATCGTTATCAACGGAAAGGAATCTGA
>PEWI01000121.1:3228-16781 GCA_002779555.1 Candidatus Bathyarchaeota archaeon CG07_land_8_20_14_0_80_47_9
GGATTCAGTGGCGGGTTCAAAGTAGTTTCTGAAAACAGCCTCAAAGCAGGTAAAGGTTTAGGCTTTTCAGCTTCAGGCTTCGCAGCTTTAGGCTTGGCGGCATCAAAAGCGCTTGACCTAACGCTTGATGGAGTTTCACTTTCTAAAATCGTCCGCCTAGGTGCAGGTTCTGCCACAAGAAGCCTTGCGGGAGGTTTCGCCGTCTGGTACGCTGACAAGAATGGCGGGTCTTACGCTGAGCAGGTGCCTGCGCTGGAGGGCATGGCTTTCTCGATGGTGATTGTGCCGATTCCCTCTGATGTGAAGACTGACGAAGCTCACGCTGAAGTACCGAGCTCTCCACTATTCGAGGCAAGATTAAAGAATGTTGATAACTTGCTTGAGGAGATGAAGCTTGCAATAAGAAAGGGAGACATTGCCACGATAGGGCGGCTGGCTGAAGAAGACACGTTGAATCTGCATGCGATAACGATGACTGGCAAGTCGCACATGGTCCTATGGGAACCAGACACGGTTCGCATAATCAAAGAAGTGATTCGACTGAGAGAAGAGGGGATATCTACTTGGTATTCAATGGACACTGGACCCTCAGTCTTCATCAACACACTTTCAAAAAACTCTCAGGTCATTTTGAGTCGCCTTCATGAAATCGGATTTGAAAATGCCTTCGTGAGCGAGGTTGGCGGAAAACCATTCCTAACCCGTCAGCATCTTTTTTAGGCTTTTGGGAAGTACCAGTAGCAGCCATCCGCAGATAATCATTAGCGTGCCTGGGAAGGCTGCAGGCCCATAATTAAGCAGTAAGGCCTCAAAAACAAAGAACGAAATGGTCATTGCAATTGCAGACAACACAGCAGTTCTCTTGCCATATTTTTTGTATGTCTGTAGTGTGAGCAGTCCGGCGAAGAAGAAGTCTCCTAGACCAAGGGACATGTAAAGCCTGTTTCCTTCAAGCAGTATTGTTGGAATTGTTGGCAACGAAACCAGAACTGGAAGTCTCAGCTCTGAAACGGTTCTCGCTGCAGACACCATTGAACCAGTAAACAAGACCAGAACTATGTCCACAGCCGTCAGAAGACCAGCGAAAATGAGGGTGGTTTTCCACGTGAATAGGCTGCCTAGGTAGAGGATGATGAGAACGGCGAAGATGACGCCATATGAATCCAGCAGGTATGGAAACCATATCGGGGTTCGGCTGAAAAACAGATATAAGCAAATGAACAGGGCAGGCGGTAAAACTGCCACATACCATCGCTCTGCAAAGCTGGTTCTGCGAGTCTCGTAGACAAGCGCAGCGAATGTGAATATGGAGAGAGCGAGAAAAGCCAAAACGCCATACAGCGCGTTCTCAACTTGGCCGAAAACGAAGAATCTGGCCGCACCTGCAACAAGTCCGCCCATGATAAATGCAGTGAGGAAAAGTTCAGTTCGCGTTTTTTTCATGTCTGAGAAAAGGTACCCGAAGATGAATAGTAGCATCGAATAGGAAAAGAGGAATATGATCATGATTGCGAGTTGCGGAATGAAGACGATCAGTGAAATCGTCACTCCGACCGAGGCGACAAGCAGCACCGCGTCCCGCGTTCGAAACTGCTTTTCCTCCAAGACTCCCTTCAGCTTTCTCTCTGCCTTGCCGTTCAGGAGCATGGCTGCAATTGTAACGAGGAACAGCGTTAAAGGCATGACAACATCGAAATTCATACTCGCACAATGGCAGAACAAGCATTTAATTCTTTATCCCCCAATCAGGAATAGAACCATACCTGCGACCATGCGAGACGGTTGCACCTTGGAGGTCAAAGCATCCTTGGGGTAGAGGAACTGAAGGCTTAAAAGCGGAAGTAAGTGTTGAAGATTGCCAAAGAAGCGATTAACGCTTCTTCTGTTCGCACCGTTTCCGTTCCCTGCTTCGGGATGGTGTTCACCACAAAATCTGCAATATCTTCCAACTTGAGTCCTTCTTGTTTGGCTATCTCATTCAGCCCTTTCGCCGGTGCTCCAAAAGCCACAAGAATTGTGTATGTAGCTTTCCAATCCTGATCGATCCGTTGCGCCACGTCAGTAAACGGAGCGCCATACCTAGAAGTGGCAATCGTCAAATCAAAGTTCCTGCTTTCCACCATTTTCCCGAAAAGGCGCCTTTCCACTGCGACCGTGTAACCCCAGTATTCTGGAATCTCATTGCGATCTGCCAGTTCCGCCTCAATCTGCTTATCGACTCCTGTGATCCTGAGGGTTATGCGCTTTCCTACTGGCTCCTGTCCATTCACGATCAGCGCTGGCTTTTCAACACCAATGTCCACAAACATGCCCTCTTTCGTTTTGGATAGGGTGATGCCTTCGCGGTATTCACCTTCTTTCAGATTTTCCATTTTTCTATTTAGGGGATGATGTGCCGTTCTCAATGGCGGAAGTATTCCCGCGTACTGCAGTTCTGGCCTGAGCGTGAAAAGTCGTTTGCGTAGATATTGTGGTGTTTCCATGTAGGTTAGTAATGTGGCGATAAGGTCCATGTCTGCTCTTTGGCTGATTTTCGGATTGTCTGGGTAGATTATGATTTCATCGACTCTGAAAATTGCGGCTGCTCTTCCGATCAGACCCATCCTCGACGTTTTCTCGCGCAAGTGTGGAATGTCTGAAACAACTGAAGCAGGTATAGCTATGGAGAGTTTCTTGCCATGCAAATCTGTTTTCCGCCCGAGGTTGCTGAAGTTTATATTTAGGGTTTTTTTGCTTAAAAGCTAAAAGCATAATACGAAATCTACAATAGAATAAGACAGAGTGTAATCAAATTGCCGAAAGCAGCATTTTTGGACAATCCTGACGAAATCAAAAGAATCGACAGAAACAACATGCTTTCTTTCTGCGTCGACGCCCCCAAACACTACGGCGAAGCTGCAAGAATCGCCAAGACTTTGTCGGTCAGCTACCCGAAACCACAGACAATCATCGTCGCTGGAATGGGCGGCTCAGCCATCGGCGGTGAACTCCTGAAAGACTGGGCAAGAGACAGAGCAGCCGTGCCCATAGAAGTCTGCAGAGAATATTCTCTACCTGCTTATGCAAACAAGAAAACACTCGTTTTCGTGGTAAGCTATTCTGGCGAAACCGAAGAATCCTTAAGCGTCTTTCTCGACGCGATCAAGCGAAAATGTATGGTTGTCTGCATAAGCTCAGGCGGGAAACTGCGTGAGTTTGCCAGAAAACTGAACGTGCCACATCTGCGCGTTCCTTCCGGTATGGCGCCGCGCGCTACGCTTCCGTACCTGTTTATGCCCTTGCCCTCAATACTAGAGAAGATCGGCATAGTTTCGGGCGTGAGCGCCGAAGTCTCTGATGTTACAAGAATCTTGAAGCTAGTTAGCCTTGAAAACTCGCCTGAGAAGCCGCAGAGCGGCAACGTTTCCAAGACGCTTGCCTCAAACATATGCGGAACGATCCCAGTTGTTTATGGTTTCGGGATTTATCGCGCTGTTGCGCAACGTTTCAAGACGCAGTTCAACGAAAACAGCAAGGTTCCAGCAAAATGGGAAGCTTTTCCAGAGCTCAACCATAACGAGATTGTAGGGTGGGAAGAGGCTGGCACTTTGGCGAAAGACTTCTCGTTAATCTTCATACGTGACAATGATGAGTCAAACGAGATGCGGCGCAGAATTGAGGTTACGCAGAAACTGATATGTAAAGAACCGTTGAAGGCTTTCGAAGTGTGGAATAAGGGCAAAACCAAGTTGGCTAAGATGCTGTCGGTCATCTGCATAGGAGACTTCACAAGCGTGTACTTGGCGGTACTGCGGGGCGTGGACCCGACGCCTGTGAAGACCATAAGCTTGTTGAAGGAAAAGATTAAGCAAAGCGGATTGAAAGACAAGGTGACAAGTGAACTGCAGAAGATTGCGAAATAGCTTTTAGCTTATGAAGTCGGCGAACATTTTTTCAGCCGTTTCAAGCGACACCTGTTGAGGCGGATGCTTAAACGCATAAGCACAGATAGGCAGTATCGCTCCATCCAATTCCTTGCCCAAAGCAATTTTCACTGCTCTTATCACGTCAAACAGAACAGAACCAGCATTCGGCGCGTCAACCGTCGAGAGCTTCAAGTCTATCTGCACCGGCACATTACAGAAGTGCATGCCCTTAATCCAGAAGTAGCTGTCGCGCTTGTTCTGCAAAAAGTCCACGTAATCTGTCGAGCCTGCCACTACTTCGGCCTTGTAGGGCAACGCAGCCTCAACAGACTGCGTCTTAACCGTTCTTTTAACGTCTTTCGTGCGTTCCAGCGTGTCTAAGGATTCCGTGCCTCCTCCAACGTCAAGCTGGTAAGTCTGTGTAATCCGAACTCCATTCATAGAGAGCAGCTTCAGCAGGGTCTTGTGAAGTGTGGTTGAACCAACCTGATCGATAAGGTCGTCGCCAGCAATGGGCAGGCCAGCCATTTCGAAACGATGAGCCCATGCAGTGTCGCTTGCAATGAAGTTTGGCGTAGTGTTCACGAACGCGCAGCCAGCAATCAACGCCTGCTCAGCGTACCATTGAGAGGCTTTCACTGCGCCGCTCGGAAGCAAATCAACCACAATCTCTGCGTCGCTTTCTTTCAGCACACCTGCTACGTTTGCTTCTGGCAGGCTGCTTGTTTTCACTGCTTTTCTTGTGTATTCCCCAAGGCCGTCTAGTATCGGTCCCTTGTGCACAAACACGTTCGGCGGCGTAACATCGACGAGTTTGGGAGCATTGTTAGGTTCAGCGAAAACGGCTTCAGACAGGTCCTTGCCTACTTTTCGGCTGTCAATGTCAAAGGCTGCCACGATTTCAATGTCTTTCGGATGAAAGCCTCCTAAGAGGAGATTGCGCAGTCCGAGACATTCTTCCTCCTTCTGGCAGCTGCCGTAATATTGCAGTCCTTGAACGAGGGCGGATGCACAGTTACCAACGCCAACAAGAGCGACTCTTATCTTGGACAAGTTATGACGCCTTGCTGGCTTTTCTTATGTGCACTAGCCCTATAAAATGCTACGCTCTCACATGAGCATTGGTGAGGGGCATCCTTTGCGTCGTGCGGCTAGCTTCTCAGCTGGAACGTATTCCTCAGCTATGCCTGCTCTTTGCAGAACGTCTCTCCACATTTCCAGCCCCTTGCTGGTTCTCCATTTCTGTGGGGCTGGCAAGACTATGATAGCTAACTTGTCGCCTTGTTTGATCTTCTCCGCTGTTATACATTTTCCTTTTTCTGGATCTACAGGAGTGATTATGTCTGGAGCGATTGCGGCAAGCTTCTCGTCTCTGTAAGCGACAAGTACTTCGTTCTTGGCTGCAAATCTAACCGTACTCTTCGAGTATTCACCTGTTCCGCGAAGCCTTGCATTGATGAACGTGAAACCTTCTTCGGTTCGTTGACTGACATCGTCTGCAATTCCTTCGAAGAGCTTGAAGCCTCCTGTCTCCTTCAAAACTGCCTCAAGAGGCATGGCTGCCTTCCTCAAGGCTTCTCCAACGCGGATGGACCTTGACAAGCTTAGCTGTATAGGTGAAGTCTTCACTTGAGCACCTGTCAAGATTCTTCTTGCTGTGTAGGCGCTGTGATTCCATTCTGCGGCAAGAACACGGGCAATCCTTTCAGCTGCTTTCGCGTTTGCTGTTTCCCTGACAACGACCACGTTCTTGGCGTGCACATCCGTTACGACCATAGGTGTCAATGGAATGCCGTCGATAGTGTAGACTTTCAAGTGGACTTCGGGAACCGACCTGCCAGCTCCATCAGCGTCAACAACAGGGATGCCGTGCCTGGCAGCAACGTCAACCGCGACCAGAGTGTTGAATCCCCCCAACTCAACGGAAATTGTGGCAAACGCAGAAAAACCCACGTGCTCCTCTAGGATTTTCAGGGCTTTTACAGCCGCGTCTGAATCGTATTCGAGACTTGTTGTTGCACCGACGCATGCGAAATTTACAACCTTTGCAATGTCAGGCACTTCAGACGGGGCGACCATTCTAGCCGTATAGCCTGACGAAGTCAACCTATCCACTATTTCATGGCCTACCTCAGGATCGCCTCCACCTCCCGCGGAAAAGATTGCGGCGCCGTCGACCAAGTCTAGGAGTTCCTGATGCGTCAGAGTTCTCATGTTTAGACCCGCCATTACAGTCAGTTTGAAAATTTATTATTAAGTAAGCCTTAAGTCTTTTAGAATCCATCATCAAGAAGGGAGCTAGATGGCTGAGGAGCCAAGATGTCCTGACAAATTCACGGCAGTTAATGAGCTGGCACGCCGACGCGGCTTCTTCTGGCAATCCTACGAAATATACGGCGGTGCGAGCGGCTTTGTAACTTACGGTTCTCTAGGCGCCAGACTAAAACAGAACATTGAGAGAAAACTCAGAGAGCTTTTCGTGTACAAGCTTGGAATCTTGGAGATTGAGTCTCCTGTAATAACTCCTGAGAGGGTTTTCGAGGCTTCAGGCCACATTGAGCACTTCAAGGAACCCATCGTCGGATGCTTGAAATGCAAGAAAAGATTCCGTGCAGACCACTTGGTTCAAGAATGTGCGAGAATCAGTGAGGCAGAAGCTGAAAAACTGACGCTGACGGAACTGAAGGTGATGATCGAGAAGAATGAGATTTGCTGCCCAGAATGCGGCGGCACATTTGACGAGCCCAAGCAGTTCCTTACCATGTTTAAGACGACGATAGGACCCTACTCTGACGCTGTCGGCTACGGGAGGCCTGAGGCCGCGCAGGGCATTTTCGTGGAGTTCAAGCGGCTTTATGAAATGGCAAGGGAGAAACTTCCGTTCGGCGCCATGCAGATAGGTCGCGCTTTGAGGAATGAAATTTCGCCGAGGCAAGGCTTGCTGCGACTCAGAGAGTTCACCATCGTAGACTTGGAATTCTTCTTCGACCCAGAAGAACCAGACTGCTACATGCTGAAGGACGTGGAGAACGAAAGGCTGCGACTCCTCTTGGCTGAAACCAGACTAAAAAATTCGGACGAGCTCACTGAGGTCACTGTGAAAGAGGCGCTGAAGAAGGGCTACGTAAAGCTGGAGTGGCAAGCAGTCTTCATGGCGTTGGCAACAAAACTGCTGAACGACTTAGGTGTCCCCTCAGAAAAGCAGCGTTTCATCGAGAAACTGCCATGGGAAAGAGCGCATTACTCGCTTCAAACTTTCGACCAAGAAGTTCTTGTTGAGCGTTGGGGCTGGGTTGAAGTCACAGCTTACGCGTGCAGAACAGATTACGACTTGAAACGGCATACGGAATTCAGTGGGCAAGACATGTACGTCTTCAAAGAATATGAGAAACCCGTCGAAAAACAGCAACTTGCCATAAAGCCTGTCATGGGCAAGCTGGGACCAGTCTTCAAGAAAGGAGCTGCAGAGGTCGCAGGGATGCTTTCCAAAACAGATCCGAAAGAGGTTGAAGCGTCTCTGAAAAAGAGCGGTTATTACATGCTTGGAAAATACACGATACTACCAGAACATGTTGATATCAAGCACGAGAAGATTGTGGAACGCGGGAGGCGTTTCTTACCGCACGTTGTCGAACCGACTTTCGGCTCTGACCGACTTTTCTACGTCACCCTTGAGTATGCATATCGCGTCAAGGACGACAGGGTGTTGTTGAGTTTTCCAAGAGACATTGCACCTGTACAAGTTGGTGTTTATCCTCTCGTGAGCAAGGATGGGCTGCCAGAAAAAGCGTTATTATTGCATAAGATGCTGGTTGACGAAGGCTTTGTGGCTGAATATGATGAGGCGGGGTCCATCGGCAGGCGATACGCTCGTGCGGATGAAGTCGGTATACCATTAGGCATAACGGTTGATTATGATACGCTTAATGACGGCACGGTTACCATTCGTGACCGTGACACTTGGAAGCAAGTTAGAAGCCGAATTGACGAATTGCCAGAGCTCCTGCACAAGTTTTTCGGCTGGAAAATCAACTTTGAAGACTTGGGCAACCCTATTTGAGAGCGGAGTTTTCGTTACCTTTTTTAATACTCTAACCTATCTAATGCTGGAAAAAACAGCCCGTTTTTGCGGGCGGGGAAAAACTTTGGTGCTTCCAACAGAAACTGAGGAACGTGTGAAACGAAGGGCCTTGAGCGTTTGCCAAGAACACCTTAGAAAAGTGTTTGACTTAACCAGGAAAGTTCCTCAGATCATAGATTGCTACATGAGAAATGACAAGGAAAAAGCAAAGCAGCTGTTCAATGAAATCAGAGCTGGGGAAGACGAAGTTGCCAAGGCTAGGCGACTAGTTTCGCAAGAGCTAGCTGAAATAGGGGCTATTCTGCTCAGCAGAGAAGACTTCCTGAGGTTCACAAACCTGACCAGCGAGATCGCCGACTTCTCTGAAGGCATTGCTTTTCGCCTGGTTGGAATCATGCAGCACAACTGGAACGTCCCCATGGACATAAAGAAGGACTTGCTGAAGCTTTCTGAAGCCTGTCTGGAAGCGGTGCTTAGACTTAGGGAAACGATGATGGTTCTCAACTATGGCTCAGCAAAGGCCATGGAAAAGGCTAAGGATGTTGAGGTCGCCGAACGGGTTGTTGATGCTCTCTACCGTGAACTCGAAATAAAGCTCCTCAGCAGCAAATCCGACTTTCCAGCCTTGATCCTTCTGAGAGATGTTCTGCAGCTCTTGGAGGATTCAGCGGACAAGGCTGAAGACGCGGCTGACGCGGCTCGAATATTGTCTTTCATGATGTAAAAGGAAGGCTGTGATGCCTAAAAGCTTCAAAGTAGAACTCATCGAAAACTTTTTGGTCGTGTGGAACCCGGCTGAAGGCTCACAGCTTTACAGGATGGGTTTCTATGGAAAGCCTTTGGGTATACCTAAGCCGAAGATTCCAGAATTCGATGTGCCGCTTGTCTTGGACTTGATGGAAGGCCTGTATCTAGAAGAAAAAGGAACAATAACTGTCTATGAAGGTTCGGAGAAGAAAAAGGTCAGCCTCAAAAAGCTGCGCCAGAAAGCCAAGCAGCTGTATGAAGAGTTTGACGACAAGTACGCCGTGTATCATGACCTGCGCGATAATGGTTTAGTCGTTACGCCAGGTATAAAGTTCGGATGTGACTTTGCGGTCTACAAGCACGGTCCAGGCGTTGAGCATGCGCCATACATGGTTTCGGTGAAGAAGGCCGGCGCTGAGATGACGGCGACTGAGATTGTAAAGGCGGGAAGGCTTGCAACAACTGTCAAGAAAAGGTTCATCATCGCCGTGCCTGACTCAGGAAACGAAAATATAAGATACCTCATATTCAAGTGGTTCAAGGCGTAATGCCGGCATCCACGACATCATCAATTTTCTAAGGTAGTCTTTCTAGTTGATGACTCGGTTGCCGTTTACCTCATGCACTAGGAGGTCGTGGGCTCAGGTTCTCTCCGCAACTGCCAGGATTCGAAACGTTTCCCTTCCCGGCTTTTTCAGTTTCTCTCTGTCCTCAACATCCCAGTCGTAGGCAGCAACCAGCTTGAACCCGTTACTTTCAAGGTATTGCCACATCTCTGCAAGCGTGTAGCATCTCATTTTGAACTTTTCTTTGAAACTCTCAACAAGCTTGTCCTTGTGCACTATGATGAATTTCATGTCGAGCGTCATGATGTCTGTTAAGTGGTCAAAGCTTGACTCTGAAAGGCGATAAAGTGTAACCTGCTGATTCTTCGCTTCCATCCATCTCTGATAAGGTGAAGCTCTGACTCCGCCGATATTCCAAAACTCAAAGATGAACAAGCCGCCTTTGTTGAGATACTGTTTCAAGCCAGACAAAGTGTCGACCAAGCCCTTGTACAGGTAGACGAAGCCAAGCGCTCCGAACATGCTTATGGCGCAATCAAACTCTCTGTCCAACTTCATTCTCCGCATATCTTGAACGTGAAAGTCGATTTTCACTTTCTCTTTTCCTGCTTTGGCGTTTGCTTTCTCAATCATGACTTTTGAGATGTCTATTCCCGCAACACTGTAACCTCTTTTCGCGAGAATCAACGCGTGAGAGCCTGTGCCACAGCCCAAGTCTAGGATGCTCTTCGGTTTTCTCTTGAAGACCTTGAAAACATTCTCTAGGATATCGCAGTCTTTTTTGTAGTTCATTGTTTCTCGGTAAGTCAAATCGTAGTATTCGCCGAATTTGTCGAATATACCCAAAAGGTTACACCTTAGTATGCCGAGCATTGCTGTTGAGATTTAATGATTTCGCAAATCTTCTGCTCCAGCGTAGGTGCCAGTTTCGGGTTCTCGACTATTCTGCCAATCTCCTTGCCTTCTTTGCTCATAACTACTATAGTTGGGATTTTGTCGATGTGAAATGTTTCTACTTCGGGCGGCGACGGCGGGCTTCTCCACTTCCGAGTGTGGCTCAAAGGGTCTTTCTTCAAGCCTCCGAAAATCCTAACATCCATTCCTGTCGCTTCTGACATCAGTGCCAGAACTGGAATGTATGTAGCGCAGTCTTTGCACCACTGTGCAGAAAAGACCACCAGCACATAGTCCTTTGCGAATCCTGTAAGCTGGCTTGTAGTCTCTGCGTTCAGTCGATAGTCTTGTTTTCTAGCTAAGAATTTCTCTTGGAAGGGCTGCTCTAGGCTTTCTATGTACTGGTTTATTGGAACTGTTTTCTTCTCGATCTCTGAAAGGCTTGTGCTCATTTGTAGTCTAGCCTTGCATCAGCGTTTGGTTCGCGAATTCTCCCCTCACGTACTGGTGCGGGTAGATTTTCGTGGCTGTCAACTTGCATCCTGCAGCTATAGTCACGTCGTCGGCAATGACTGAAACTTGATCTATCTTCGTCTGTTTCTTCGGGCTTGAAAGGATTGTCACGTGCCTTCCGACGATGCTGTCTCTTATTTCTGTTTTCTCATCTATTATGACCCTGTCCATGACTGCTGAATCTTCTATCACGACATCTTTCTCGATTTTGGTGTAGTTATCGATGCACGAATTGACTATTCTCACGCCGTCGCTTATCTTGCAGTGTCTGCCTATGAGAACGGCGCCTTCAACCTCTATTTTGTGCTGTTTTATTTTCCTTATGATTTCACTTCTGCTCTTCATCGATTCGACGCTTTCCCCTTGAACCCATATTCTTGCCTCTTCGCTGATTCTGCCGCCGAAGTCGGTCAGTGACGAGAAGCGTCCATTGAGCATGTCCTGCATCGCTTCCAAGTAGCGTTTCGGTGTGCCCACGTCATACCAGCTTCCCTTGAGAGTGTAGCCATAGACTGGCCTTCCAGTCTTGATTATGTAGGGGATGAAGTCGAAGCCGAAGTCAAAGCGGTGAGTTTCCTTTATTATCTCTTTGACTCCTTTTTCTTTGAATATTTTCCTTATTTCCGGTGAAACCACATACAGACCTGTGTTGGCCAAGTTTGATGGGGCTTCTTTAGGTGATGGTTTTTCGACGAATTTTGCGATTCGTCTTTCCTTGTTTATGTCGGCGATGCCGTAGCCTTCCACGTTGTCGACTTCTCTCAGAGCTATTGTCATAACTGCTCCCTTCTTCTTATGGAACTCTACGAGCTCTTTGACGTTTACGTCGAAAATGTTGTCTCCTTGCACTGCGAAGATGGGGTCTCTGACGTTGTAGTATTCTATGTTTATTCTGGCAGAATCTGCACTGCCGAGGTCGTCTACGTTTGGTTGATACTTTATGTGGACGCGGGGGTCAATGCCGTATCTCGAGGAAAATCCATAACCTGACTCGAAATAGTCATGTAAATCTCTATAGTTTGTGTAGCCCTTCACTCCGAAAATGAAATTTCGGATACCTTGACGAGCAACTGACAGCAAGGAAAATTCTATCAGCGGTCTATTCACCAAACGAAGACACGCCTTACTAGTTTCTGCAGTCAGCGGGAGCAGACGCTTGGCTTTCCCGCCGACTGGAATTATGACTCTTAACCTTTCAGGTGCATAATTGTCGTTCAAAAGTCTGTCACCAACAAGCCTTTTTTAGGAGTTATTCGAGCCAAACCTATTAAACTTTCGAGTCTAAACGAGAATCTTATAACTTGCTTTCGTGAAGTCTTATCAAATATTGCAGGGTTTGAGCACTATGAGTAGATCTGGCAGCTACTTCCGATTGATGCGTCCCGTGAACTGTTTTATGATGGGTTTTGCTGTCATCGTGGGCGCCGCGCTTGCAAGTCTGAGCGCCTTGATTTCGTCACTGCCAAACCTTGCCTATGGGTTTGCGACTGGTTTCATGTTAACCGCTGCATCCATGGCTATAAACGACTATTATGACCGAGAAATCGACGCTGTAAACGAGCCAAACCGCCCAATCCCGAGCGGGGCAGTCAAGCCAAAAGAAGCTTTGGCTTTCGCCTCTGTTCTCACCGCGATAGGCTTTTCAACAGCATACTTAACGAGCATTTTCTGTCTTTTGACAGCCGTAATCGCGTGGTTACTTTTTGTGACTTACACCACTGTTGGAAAAAGAAGCGGTCTGCCCGGAAATTTCCTCGTAAGCACATGCGTGACAATACCGTTCATTTACGGAAGTATAGCAATCGTGGCTGGGGTTAGATTGAATGTTCTGCTTTTTGCTTCCATGGCTTTTCTTTCGAACACTGGAAGAGAGATAACCAAGGGGATTGTTGATGTGAAGGGAGACATGACTGCAAACGTTAAGACGATGGCTGTGCGTTACGGAGAAAAGAGAGCGGCGATAGCAGCCGCGTCATTCTATGTCCTTGCTGTATTGCTCAGTCCCATACCTTGGCTTTTGAACCTTGTGTCCTTCTGGTTCATTCCCCCGGTGCTCATAACCAATGTTGGACTTGCAGCATCGTCCTTCATGCTTCTCAAGGATTATTCAAGGGAGAACGCTAGAAAGATAAAGAAAAACGTGCTTCTATGGTTCATCATCGGACTGCTAGCCTTCATCGTCGGCGCGATAAGGTGAAACATTGTCCTTTGAAGAGGTCTTTTCAAACGTCCTCCTGATGTTTGATTCTATTCTCGAGGCTAGTTCATGAGCTTCTTCAAGGTTCAGATAGTCTGGCACGTGGACAGTTGCTCTTACAAAGGCCTTTTCTCCTGCTTTTCTGATTTTCAAGGCTTCAATCTTGCACACTCCTTCTGTTCCGACTATTTCATGTCTGACTTTGTCTGCCAAATCTTTTGATATCGTGTCTGTCAGCTCCATTCCGCTGCTCCAAACTAGCTTGACACTGAGGTACGTTAGCAACACGCCCAGGATCATAGAGGCTGATGAGTCTCCGTATGGGAATCCAAGAGTTGCAAGTCCGAATCCCAGAAGCGCGATGACGGTTGAGCTTAAGTCTGCGACTGCATGGAAAAACCCTGCTTTCATAGTTGAGCTTTCGCTCTTTCTGGCTTTCAGGAATGATCCGACTCTGAAGAAGTCAATGCAGAAGGTGTAGCTGATTGCAGCGAAACCGACCAACTCTAGCCCTGGTTTTATGGATTTGCCTTCCAATATCTTCAAGATTGCTTCGTACATTATCAGCAGTGCCACGCCAATGAGCACAATCCCGCCTATTAGTCCGCCTATTGATTCGAATTTCTCATGGCCGTACATGTGCTCCTCAT
>PEWI01000110.1 GCA_002779555.1 Candidatus Bathyarchaeota archaeon CG07_land_8_20_14_0_80_47_9
AGACAACGCGGCCTTGGCAGCGTGATACATGGCGTAGTAGGCTCTCGAAACGGCATCTTCATAATCGCCATCGTGGAACAGTTTTTCAGCAACCCTCAGCCTTTCAAAAGCTTTTTCCAAATGCGCCCTTGCCATACTCATCCAAGAATCCTCCATACAACTGTATTCCCTCATGCATAACAGAAAGTGCGAACGGATCCCCAGCTTGAACCATACTAATGAAATCTCTCTTGTCTATCACGATTAAGGAAACATCCACTTCCAAAGCTGGTATCACAGGATATATCAAACCGTAGAGGCGCTGTCTAACCCTCCAAGCCTCCATGCCTTCTATCAGAACAAGAACGTCAACGTCGCTGCCTGCAGATGCTTCTCCACGCGCCACCGAACCGAAAAGCACAACGTCCTTGACCATCCTCTCTTCCAAAGAGATTATGACAGAAACCAACGTCGCGACAACCTTTCCAAGATCAACCTTCTGCACACTCTTATCCTCAGAGACAATAAGCCTTCTCAAAGCCTCCCGGATGAGACTGCTTCTGTTCGAATAAACTCCAGCGTCAACCAGCTCCTTAACTTTTTGAAACACCTCTTCTGGAACCCTAACCGGAATGACCGAACTCATAATATTGTATACGCACCGTATACAGATAAACTTTTCTGCAACGGCAAACAACCAAATCACAAAACCATTAAACAGGTTCCAACACTCTTGAACAACCTGGAAAGGATGGAAAAACCATGGAAAAAGCACTAGCGATGGACAAGCTGGATGCAGTCGTCTTCGCTGAGGTACATGCTGCTCAACTGGGAAACCTTGACGCTAAACAGTTTGGGCTTACATGAGTTAGCCAGAAAGCCCACGTTCTTTAAATGATCAATCGGATCAATCGTTTCGTAGGCATTTGGCTGAACATGACGGTTTCTCAGGCTGAGCTGTCGTGAACTTTTATGTTGCGAAGAAGGGCTATCGGATAGTAGAGATACCCATAGTTTATAGGCCTAGGCTTGGCGAGAAAAAGTTGGGTTTGAAGCATGGTTTTGTTATTTTAGGGAGGATTTTGGCTGAAAGTTTTTGTTGACGCGGTAAAAAATGTTGAATGCTGGATCGACGATTTGGAGAAAGTTTTGAAGTAGGATGTTTAGGTTGTGACAGCTGTCGGTCTTTATAAGTGAGTGGGTATATAAGCTGTGTTGGTAGGGTTGAAATGACCACAACCATAGTTGTGCCTGAGCGCCTCAAAAATGTTCTTAGGAGGCTAGCGAAGGGGAGGAGCCTCGAGCAATGCTTAATCGAGGAGCTTAGGGGAGGATTGAAAGCTAAAGCAAGCTTCTATAGAAAGCTCCTGCTTGAGTATGAGGGGAAATACGGCATGGGATATGAAGAGGCAGCTAAACGCTTCGAAAAAGGCAGGGTTGGAGACTCCTATGCTGAACATGAAGCGTACCTTGATTTCCTCTTCCTTAAAGGTGTTGTCAAAGAATTAGATGAGATAGAAGAAGCGTTAAGGACGTTTGAGGAGCATAAATGAGCTATCTGCTCGAGGAGCTATTGGAAATCGTAAAAAAGCATCTAGGATCCTTCTTCAGAGATTAATAAGGTTAAGACCGACCTTGAGACGGCGTATTCAAGAATGGTGACGGTTAGGTTAATTGTTAACAAGCGTAGATACGTGGACGTGACGCTGGTTGAAGACTTGTCCACGGGAAAACGTAAGCAGTCGTGTTACTATATAGTTGACGACAAGGATGTTTGGGGATTTAACGATGTTCCGCACCATAAAGAATTGAGCTCTTTTCCGTATCATGAGCACGTACGCGGCAAACCTAAAGAAACAGAAGTAAGAACTATAGATGAAGCGTTGACTTTCATTGAAGAGAAAGCAAACACTCTGGAAAAGTAAGTGTATAGGAAGCAGAGAATAAGGATTAGAAAATAGACGGTTATCTACGAAATTGACGAGGAAGAGAAAATAGTTGTTTTCCATGGCGTTGATGTGGGAAAAAGAGTTTACTAGAAAAGAAAACGTGTGTTAGAGTAGATAGACAGATGGACAAACCGTTTGTCGTTGCGGCTTGAGCGCCCAGAAATCTAGCGCGTGCTAGGTTTATTCGAAAATTATCTTTAGGAAGTCCACCTTTCCGAGGTGTTTGTGGTTGTTCGAGTAGGCTTCGATCGATCAATTGCGTGTTGGCTTCTAGTGTGGTTTTTCTGGAAAGATGTGTTTATGTTGTGGAGTGCTCGAATCAACGGTGTTGACGTGTCTTGCTGGAGTGTTCTGAGGAGGAGCGTGGGTTAGGTGCTGTATTCTTCGTAGTCTTCTAGGAGTATGGTTGTGGAGATTGTGACGTGTGCTTCTGCGGTGGGTGTGAGTGTGGGGGTTGAGGGGTTTGTTGCGGGGGTTTTTGCTTTGTTTTGTTGTTGTTTTGGTGTTGGTGTTGTTGATGTGCCTGTGCGTGTTTTTGCGGTTGCCGCTGTGGATGAGGCGCGGGTCATTGCTTGTTATGATCGATCGATTGAGCTTTGGATCTACAACACGACGATGAGCGGTTTTCAGTTTCATCAGCGTTCGGTCTGGTTGCGGCTTAACATGACGGTTTGAGATGTGCGGTTTTCTTGTGTAGTTGTGTCGTGGTATAACGTAAGGTTTATTTATACTTGTTACAGTGTTATACTTGGTGTCGTGTATGACTGAGAGGCATCGTAGCAAGGTTGGACCGAAGGGGCAGGTCGTTGTGGTGAAGGAGCTTCGCGAGAAGTATGGGATGAAAGAGGGGGGCGTGGTTGAGCAGGTTTCGACTGAGAGGGGGGTTCTGTTGGTTCCGGTTTCTGCTGATGGGTTGTTGAAGGAGCTTGATGCAGTGGCTGAGAGGGTTGGGAAGGCTTGGCCGAAGGGTGTTTCAGCGGTTGAGGCGGTTGGTGAAGATAGGGAGAAGCGATGCCTAAGGAAGTAGTGTTGGATTCTTCGGTTTTTGTTTCGGCGTTTGTCAAGGGGGATAAGTTTAGGTCTGCGGCGCTGCGTGTTTTCGAGAAGGTGTTCCTTGGCCAGTTTAGGGCGTTCGCGAGTGTTATCGTTCCTGTGGAGGTTTGTGGGGTGATCGCTAGGCGTGCTGGTGTGGATGAGGCGGCTTCTGTTAAGCGTCAGCTTGATAAGTGGGAGAGTATGGGCTTCATCGTCTGCGTTGAGCTTAACAAGAGGAGAGGTCGGGAGGCCGCTGATTTGGCTTTAAGATTGAGGCTGAGGGGGATGGACGCGATGGTGGTTCAGGTGGCAAGGGAGAGGAAGGCTGCTTTGGTGACTTTCGACGAGGAAATGGCTGAAAAGTCAAGGGGAGCAGTTGAAGTTTCTTCTTTTCAGGATTTTGAAAAATAATGTGTTTGCCGCGTTCATGGTTTTGCGGGCTGGCGTGCATGTGCGTTACTAAATCTCCCTTCTTGAGTGTGATAAGGCTGAATAGCGTGTCTTACAGCACTCTTTGCGGCTCAAGTCACCGTCACCACCGACAAGCCAAACAAACCCAGAAGAACGAGACGCTAAGACGAATTTAGGAACAAGCATGCGCGCTGATCTTGGTGGCTAACTTATTTAAGAGTGTTAAATTTCTTTTGAAAGTTTGAGGAATTCTTCCTTCGTCAAGCCTGCTTCAGTTATGATTTCTATCAGTAAACCCTTTTTTATCTATTTATGTTTTGGAACTGGCACGACGTATTCGTCTTTGATGAGGATTAGATGGCTTCCTTTTTGTCTGGCAACTTGGAAGCCCGCTTTTGCGAGGATTTTAACGACTTCATGCCAAGAGAGCAGAGGGAGCCTCGACAACTACCTCAACCTTTTCTCCTTTAATCTTGCCATGAAGAAGCTTTGCTTTGACTTCCAGATAGCCTTCTATGGCTTCCTTGATGTTTTTTAAGGCTTTCTCCCTTGTTTCGCCTTGAGTGGCTACTGGAAGCTCCAAACACTTAACTACGAAGCCGCCCTCCTCAGCAGGCTCCAGAACAACCGTGAACCTACGGGTAACCATAAAACCGCCAGCAATACAATATTTGCGACGTCTATATGAACCTATCTTCAATCTTAACGAAGGGTTTGTTTGTCGAAACAGCAGAACCAACCGCTTGCAGGTTTTAGAAGAGTGGAGTAGTGGAAGCACGCGCGCTAGCAGACGTCACAAAATGAGTGCAAGAGGAGACAGTAAGCAGCATTGAACTTTTGTGAGGTTTTCGCACGCGCGAGCTCTGGGGGTGGGTCAAATCATCGGCAGTGGTACCCCCACTAAGTAGGCCTGGGTCTACCAGATGTGGCTATTCTTTGAAGGGTTCTTTGAGAATGCCATGAGCCAGTAATGGGTCTGCGATACAGTATTCACTGTCTTCCTTTTCCAAGAGGCTTGTCTTGACTAGCCTGCTGAGCAGTTCTGTGAAGGTGGAGCTTGGCAGCGATCTCTTTTCGTGTATTTCCAAGGCTGTTTTTGTTTTGGCCCAGCCTGCTTTTCCTGTTTTGGCGAGGAAGTTCAGTATAACTCCATAACGTGAGGAGAACTTCACGATATTGAGAGCTTCTGTTCTGGCAAGTTTGCCTCCTTCGTCAAGCACGTCGTCGACTGTTTGCTTGGTGCCTTTATTTGTGTCACGTGATCTTGCACCGAAAAGAGTGAGCCAGCCTACAACTCCATCGAGTTTTTGAATGGCATATTCGATTGTTTCGTCGGAGCATGACACGTTGATTTGCTTGAATCCATTTATGAGAAAGGCTTTTGCTTCTTGTGGCCTGAAGTTGCGCATTCTGATCTCGACGTAGTGCCTGCCGTATAAGGGGGATTGGGGGTTGTCGAATCCTAGAAAGTCGTAGAGTAGACCTATCTCTGATCCAGTGAGGATTATGGTAATGTTGCGGTTTACATCTGCTATCCTTGCGAAGAGTCGAGGAAT
>PEWI01000011.1:0-2418 GCA_002779555.1 Candidatus Bathyarchaeota archaeon CG07_land_8_20_14_0_80_47_9
TGCAATGGCAGGTACAATGGGTTCCGACCTCGAAAGGGGAAGGAAATCTCTAAACCCTGCCGTAGTTGGGATCGAGGGTTGAAACCCACCCTCGTGAACATGGAATGCCTAGTAATCGCGCGTCACTATCGCGCGGTGAATACGTCCCTGCTCCTTGCACACACCGCCCGTCGTTCCACCCGAGCGATTTTTGGGTGAGACGTGGTCTTTGTTGGCTGCGTCGAATCTGAGTTTCGTAAGGGGGGAAAAGTCGTAACAAGGTGGCCGTAGGGGAACCTGCGGCCGGATCACCTCCTAAGTAAATAACAGCCTTTGCGAAGGCGACTGGAGGAGAAAGCATGGAACAGCCATGGGAAACGCCAAAGCCCATTTCAAAACAACAAGTTTTTGCAGGACAAGACTTGCCACATGTCAAATTCGTCTGTTAGGTTGCAACCCTTGTGGCCTAGGCTGGTTTACCTGCACTATATACGGGTTAAACCTTGTCTTCTAGAATTCTGCCTTTGCCGTAAGGAATGAACTCTCTAATCTCCTCAATCGACACGTTCAATACCGTTTCGCGCAACTCTCTGGACAGTTTACGACCCAAGGACGTCAGAACACGCTTAAGCAGTTCTTTTCCCTCAACGTCTCCTGGCACGATTACAACGCAAGCGTTCGACTTAGCCCTGACAGCCTCAACTGGTCCACCGCCGATTCTGGCCCCACTCTCTTTGTCATTGATTGCGACGCCGACTGCTATCCTAAGCGGGGTGCTGCGCATCCAATTCCTTTCTCCGCGAACGGCGAATGCTCCGTGTGCAACAGACTCGCCTGAAGGCCCACCCTTGCTCAGTTGCTCGGGCTTAACCCAGTAAACATCAACACTTCCGAAACCTTCACGCCAGCCTCTCGAAAACGCAGCCCCAAACTCGGCGGCCTCACGCAGACACCGCTCGCTTGGTTTTTTCCCCTCAGTCTTAACCACGACGAACGGCGCGCCGACAATGTCAGCGTGAAAAACCACATCCTTGTCCTCAGTGTGCTTCTTGATAAGAACCTCATTGCTCGTTGCATCCTTGCCAGCCACAACCAAGAAACCGTCTGAGGAGACAAACCATCTGAACTTTTCAAACCACTCTTTATGTTTCACCTTGTGCTTGGCAAGCTCTTGCATGGCCTCAGCAGGCTTTACCTGCTCAAGCTCCTCTGCCTTATGCATTTTCTTCTCCACCTCAGCCAGCTTCCTGCGGGAACCTTCCAAAGCTGCTCTGGCACCTTCCAGCTTATGCCTAGCTTTCTTGCCTCGTTCGTAAAAAGATGCAGCATTCTCAAACAAGCTTCTTTGCAGTTCCAGACCAAAAATCAAACCTTCGACGCAGACATTGGCTATCAAACCCTTAGCATCAAGAGACTCGAAAAACACGCTTGGCTTCAATCCAGCCTTCTTCTCAGACAAGACCTCAGAAACAACGGCGTTCCAGTTTTTTCCCATCTGTTTTCCAACAGAGAATTTGTCCAACAAAGCTTGGAAGTCGCCGCTATAGGCGTAGATGGTGTCTCCGATCCTTTTGTCTCTGTCAGCCTTGGCTTCTGCCTCAGCCATTACCTTCTCTTGATCTGCAATGATCCGCTTCAGCCTCTCTGCTTCCCTCTGCAGCCGGTCAACTTCCACGCCAGCCAAAGCCTTCTCAACAGCCGTGACTCTAGCATAAAACTCGTCCAAAGCCTCGTTGAAACCGTCATAAGACCGAAGCCTGAAGCCATCATAACGCTTGAGCTTGAAAGGGACCACATCAAGAAGACTGCCGCCTTCATCAAGAACTATAGTGGGCTCCAAATCGCCAGTTTGAACACGCGAAAGCAGAACACGCAAACTATCAAAAATGCTGTCAATTTCTTTCTCGCCCAAGGCATCGCAGTGTTTGGTCTTGTCAACATCAGCTCTCAGTAAGGCTTCTTCAGCATAAACCCCGCCAACACCCAAGAAACGCGCAACCACCCTGACAACCTCAACATCGCCAAAACCCTTCAAGCCAGAGCGCAACTCTCCCATACTTACTTTGAACGGGTTCTTGCCGCTTGGAGGCGGAAAAACGAAAACCTCGCCCCGAAGAATGTTGCGATCTCGCATCCGCTTATAGCTCAAGGCTTGAAGAATTCTGCCGTCTTCCCCTACGAGGATGATGTTTCCTTCACCGAAAAGCTCCAGAACAAGCCTCACCGTGCCAGCGTTGGTCTTGAAACTGAAGACCACAACCCGTTCAAACTCGTACTGCTCAACACTCGTCAACCGACTGTTCCGCAGATATTTGCGCAAGGCCATGCAAAACGCAGGCGGCGCAGGCTGTTTCTCTGAGACGTAAGAAGTCAAGTGCAAACGTCTTCCAGCCTCCATCACCAGCTGCAGTGCAGGTTTGTCTGGCTTATGCAACTTCA
>PEWI01000011.1:2428-4841 GCA_002779555.1 Candidatus Bathyarchaeota archaeon CG07_land_8_20_14_0_80_47_9
TTTCTCGTCAAGCTGGTAGACATTGTTGACACGAGAGTCCACGATACTCCGTCCAAGTTCGCGAACGACAGCCACCGCATCGAAACTCGTGAACTCCTTCTTACGCAAGGCTCTGGCACCACTTGCAAGGTATATCTAAAACACTATAAATAGACGCTCTTACTGCGCTAGTACGATCCTGCAGAACGCATATAAGTCAATTGCGGCTTAGCACCTGGTAGGACACTTGAATGGCAAAGCTTCGGTGCCTCAATTGTGGAAACGTGTTCGGCAAGAAGACCTTGACTTCTTGCGTCGGGGCAGGTGTCAGTGGTGTTGGCTTCGGCGCTGGAGCAGCAGTACTAGTATGGCCTTTTGTCCTTCGAGTCTATGCAACATGCCCAGTCTGCAAGCAGAAAGGATGGATCAAGGTTCTTCCACCTTGGGGCAAGCACCAGTCTATGCAGAGCCAGCCTCGTCTGTCTCATTGATTCTTTTGTTCAGGGCCTATCAGTAGTGGAGAAGTCGGGAGAACGCGTGAGTAGTGAAAATGATTTGGTTACAGGCAACTTTAAATCTGATTTCAAAATATAACTTGCAAAGGCGCTGAAGCATCATGAAACCTTTGGAAACAGTCTACTGGCTTAGACTTGGCTTAGGCATAGCTGCAGCCCTCATATGTATGGGCTACGGACTGGCAGTAAACGGAATAAGCAGAACAGATTTCCCGTTCACAACCTTCATGAACAGCATGTCCCTAGCGATTCTGACCTACCTCGGGTCCTATTTCGTGATAAAACGGCGCTTCTTGACCAGAGTGGAAAAAACAACAAAGCTGTTCACAACGGGAATCGGCATCTACTTCATCTCGTGGATGGTGTTCTGGGTCCTAATCTACACCGCACTCGCAGTCTAGTCTTCTTCCTCTTTCAGAAAATTCTCCATAGTTACCTGACTCTTGTCACTCTTCAAAGTCTGAATCCTGCCATTCTCAGACATCGCACCGTTCGCGTTCGGAAGACTCGCAACATCAATCCTGCTCAACACTCGCATGCAATCAGCCCAAGCTGAGAAAAACCCGCGGTCAAACTCTCCATGAAGCCCATTTCTCATGTGCTCCAAAAACTCCCGCCTGTAGGCATGCAACGCCGCCTTGTCGCCCAAGTCAAGTTTCGGAAAGAAAGCATACGCATCGCCGTTTGTTTTCCTTGAAAGCAACATGCCGTACAAGGCTCTGAAATACCCGCGGTTCCACTCTGTCTTATGCATTTTCTGTTTGAGCTTCTCCAGCTCTCGTTCGGCTTCAGTAAACTGTCTATTAACCAGCAGCTGGAAGAACCGAGTCACCAAAGCTTGCGGAATAGGCATGATTAATGACCACGAGGCTTTTTGTCCTGTTTCTCCTCTTCGGAAACATCCTCTATACCGTTCTCTGTTACTTTAAATATTTCCTCTCCCTCTGGCAGATACGGACTTGAAACCAGCCTCGCAATCCGCACCGGACCATGCGCAGCCCTGCGCAGATAGACCCGCGTGTGGCTCGTGTGCCCCACAATGTGCCCGCCAATGGGATAAACAGCGTCGCCGAAAAACACGTCAGGCTTAGCCATAACCTGATTCGTCACCACCGCCACAGCGTTGAACGCTCTAGCCAAGCCGATGAGCTTGTGCATGTGCTTGTTCAGCCTCTGCTGTCTTGGAGCCAACATCTCGCGCCCAATGTACTCGCTTCTGAAATGCGCCGTCAAAGAATCAACAATTATCAATTTCACATTGTTCTCCTTAATGACCTGGTCAGCGTTGTCCAGCAGAAACATCTGATGGTCAGAAGTGTACGCCTCAGCGTAGATGATGTTCTTGGCAACCTGCTCAGGGTCCAAGCCCAGGTGCCTAGACATTTGCACAATCCGCTCAGTCCTGAAAGTATTCTCACTATCCACATACAACGCCGCACCGTTAAGCCCGCCACGTTCAGGAGGCAACTGCACATTCACGCACAGCTGATGGCAAATCTGACTCTTCCCAGTGCCATACTCGCCGTAAAACTCCGTTATAGTCTGCGTTTCCAACCCACCGTCAAGAAGCGCATCAATCACCTTGCTCCCACTCGTCAAACGCAAGACACTCTTACGCATCTTAAGCAGCTCATCAGCCCTGATAAATGAAACACCAATATTGGAACGCGCCTCCTCAATAATCGAAAAAGCCTTCTTCTCACTTATCCCAGCAGGCTCCAACTCTCGCGCAGTGGCCATCGCCAAAGACTCAATAGTGCGAAAACTCATCTCCTTCAGCTTCTGAGCAGTAGCCGGACCAACTCCTGGAAGATCCTCCAAAAACTCGTACTTCTTCTTAATCGGTTGCGTGTCCTCTTTCACTTCATCCTCAGCAATCGAACATCCCCCTCTTCACAATCCATCTGAAACAGTTGAGG
>PEWI01000267.1 GCA_002779555.1 Candidatus Bathyarchaeota archaeon CG07_land_8_20_14_0_80_47_9
CTATCAGACTACCTGACCGGCATTTTCGGTCTCGTTCTGGCGCTGCAAATCGTCTACTTCATATCAACCATAGGCAGAACAATAGGCGCCGCACTTCACCTGACACTCAAAGAAACACTCAAACGATGACACCTTGAAAACGCTAATCGAGCCACGCAAGCCAATCACGAACCCGATTCACCGAGAGGCTAAACCCTGTCGCTTCTGAAATGCTCGTAACCTCGAGGTTCAATAACCCTTGTCTTCCCTCTAATCCTCAGAAGAACCTGTTCATCGGCAGTGACCCTTCCAATTAGGAGAAGCTCTCCGCCAACCTGCTCAACAGCCTTCTTCGCCTTTTCAAAAAGCTTAGGTTTCACCGTCACAACCAGCTCATACTCTTCGCCGCCGTAAAACGTTAACTCCAGCGGGTCCAAGTCGTTCATTTTGGCAAATTCTATCACTTCCCTGCTCGCTGGAACCTTGTCTATCAGGAAGCCTACCTTGCTTGATCTGGCGATTTCGTGGAGGCTCCACGCTAAACCGTCGCTGGAATCTGTTGAAGCGGTGACAGCCCTTGTTCGGCTCAACGCTAACCCTTCTTTCAGCTTGGCTTTCGGCGCCAAAACCGACTCCACAAGCTTGCCACGAACATCAGCTCTTGCTTTCAAATCATGCAGCAGAATTCTCAGCCCCGCGGCAGTCTTTCCAAAAGAACCACTCACTGCAACAAGGTCTCCGGGTCGTGCTCCGCTTCGAAGCATCAACGCATTCTTTCTAGCCAAGCCGAAGAGCGAGACGCTGATCACGAGGTCTGAGGATTCTCCTGTGTCTCCCCCAATAACAAACGTGTTGTATTCGCGTGCCCCTGCATTGAGCCCCTTTCCGATGTCTTCCACATCTTTTCTAGTTAGTCCCCGTGGCAGACCTAATGAAACGAGCAGCGCAGATGGTTTCACACCTTTGGCTGCAAAATCGCTGATGTTCATGACAACAGCCTTACGCGCCGCTTGCCAAAGGCTCATAACAGGCGGCACATCTGTTTTGCCCACAAGCATGTCTGTCTTCAGAACTGCCAGTCTCTGCTGATCAACTTGACATGCGGAAACGTCGTCGCCGAACGCAACGGGCATGTTCGGCGTTCTTTCCAGTTGCTTCCAGATGATTTCGATGATTTCTCGTTCGCCCAACACTTCATGAGAAGGCATGGTTTTCGCCTAGAATCTAATAGGCACGTTGACGTTAAAGATTATTCTCAGTCTTTGAGGAACTGTTGCTTCCTCAGGAAATCATTCAGCTTCTTGTTCGTGGCATTCACGAATTCTTCCTTGTAGTGGTTCGAATATGTCTTTCCATAGCTGTTTTCCCTGCAGAACTTTTCAATTGCTTCGCGTGACAGTTCTTTTCCTCCGCGTTTCAAATTGCTTGATACGAAGCTCTTCCAGTATTCTGAAACGTCTTGCGCATCTGTGTCCCTGTAGCCGTCCTCAGAGACTACTACATCACAACCCCATTTTGGCCTGGTTTCAGGTCTCTTTTTTGGATATCCGATACAAAGAATCGACAGAGCCAAGCAGTGCTTTGGCAGTTTCAGGATCTCCTTTGCTTTTTCTGGGTGCTCAATGATTGACCCGACTATTACGCTTCCCAGTCCTGAGGCTTCGGCCGCTATGACCATGTTTTCAAGCGACAGGGCAGCGTCCAAGACACCGAAAGTGTACGGGAGAACGCCCGTGTAATCATATTCCACGCCTGTGAGCTTTGCAGCCTTCAGGTGGCGGTGCAAGTCGACGCATACAACAATCCAGACAGGAGCATCTTTCATGAATGCTTGATCTTCGCAGAGTTCATACAGCCGCCCCTTCACGTTCTCGTCTTTCACGATGATGAAGGTTCGGGGCTGGATATTACCCGCTGATGGAGCTGTAACGCCGGCAAGTAGAATCTCCTTCAGAATCTCTTCAGAAATCTTCTTGTTTCTTTCAAAGTTTCTGACTGAGGCTCTTCTTAGTATTACCTCCAGTAGTTCAGGGCTTTCCATTATGGTTTTGCCTCGTATGCTATTCCGAACATCTTAAAAATAAGAGTATTCCTCAGTAGTAAGCGGCTGTGCCTCGGTAGCTCAGTCAGGTAGAGCGGCAGCCTCGTAAGTTGCAGGTCGCGGGATCAAAGCCCGCCCGGGGCTCTTACTTCGACAGATGGTTTGGTCTGGTGTATTTGCGTTGTGCATGTGAACGGAAATGTTTATTAAATATCAATATTAACGATATATGTCAGAGTCCCTAGAAGGATGAATCATGACACACCTGCATTTCCACGAAGAGAAACTCAAATGCCCATACAGTGGGTGCGGAAAGTCGTTTGAGAAGCCTGCGGTGGTGACTGATTCATCCACAATGCCGAGAAAAACATATTATGCTTGCCCTCATTGCCAGTCAAAGATTGACATCTTGACAGAGAACCTTAAAGTCGTCGACGTTAAGCCTGCTGACTATCCGAAGGTTCTTGATTCTCCTGCAAAATGCGCACATTACTCTAGTTTTCTGAATACGTTTCCCAAAGACGGCGGGATCCTAGAAGAGTGTCTTGTCTGCCCGAAAGTGCTTCAGTGTACCGTGAGAAAGCAATAGCATGTGCAGACAGTTCCTTTATGTCAGAATGTCAAATACGCTGTAGTTCTGCCTTTGTCACAAAAAAGAGGAAGAGGGAGGGAAACTCGAGGTTTGGAGGAAGGGGTAGGGTGGGGAGCATGAGGGACGAACTATGGCTTGAGGGTTGTGTCTGGAGGTATCGGGCAGGGCAATCGCCTTGTCTTCCATTATCCTTTTCATCATATTCAACTCTCCAAGCAAGCCTCTTTTTCTGAAAGATTCAAGCTTCGTTATACCTTACGCACAAGGTTCGGCTTTCTCTGAGCAAATGATAACATATGCAACGTTATGGAAGTAAAGCTCTTAAATGGCAACTCCTTTTCTAGAGATGCAAGAGGGGCTGTCGGCTAGCTTGGTCTAGGCTTGGAGACTTGGGCTCTCTAGACCCCGGTTCAAATCCGGGCAGCCCCATCATTAGACTTGAACACAATGGAGTTCAAGCACCCACGGATCAGAATACCGCGAATTTGCCAGAAAAAATATGCCCAACATATGCACTTTGGAAGTTCGAACCTGTCCCGATCTACCATCAAACCCTAGTCAGAACGATGTTCAGACTCATGCGATTTCATCATCATAATCTCTATAAGACTTTAAGGATTCTCAGGAGTTATGGCGTAGTTTCAATGTTCACCACTTCTGGAGGAAACTTTATATTATGGCAGAATAGACTATTTTGTGGTGAAATATTTGGAAACTGGGGTGGAAGTTAAGAAGGTGGATTCTCAGGGGCGTCTTATCTTGCCTGCAGATTGGCGTGAGGCTGAAATTGGGGAAAGTCGGGAGCTGTACATCATCAAGAGGAAAGGATACTTGAAGATCGTTCCTAAGCGTCGCGTTGATTTAACTGAAAACTTTGACAAGGTCGACTTGGGTGTAGAAACCATCGGGAGCTGGAAACAGTTCGAAAAGAAATTCTATGAGGCGGGCGCATGAGATTCTTTGACGCTAACGTACTCATCTATGCTTACTACAAACCCAAAAAACAGCTGAATCAAAAAGAGAAACAGATGAAGGAACACGCCAAGAAGATAGTCAGCAGTGTATCCCAGGGAAAAGAACAGGTGACGACGACTGTTGTGCACTTATCCGAGATAGTGAACATTCTCAAACATGGCATACCACTAGATCAGCTAACCACAACCATCCGGGGGCTGTTCATGCTCGACAATGTGAAGATAATGGGCATAACTCGAGAAGCATACTTTGCTGCAGCCGAGCTGGGAGATGACCTGAAGCTTGAAGCCAACGACGCCCTAGCCGTCGACATCATGAGGCTAAACGACATAAAAGAAATATACTCGTTCGATGAGGACTTCGACCAAATAGAAGGGATAACCAGACTTCCAACGCTGTAAAGAACGAAAACACATACTCAGGAGAACCTCTCCAGTCTGAAGCTGGCTTTTAGGTTGCATGTATGAACTTGAAACTTTTGGATATTAGCTCCCGAGTCCGCTGTTGGACTTGAACCCGTTTGGGTATGGGTGCGGGCAGCCCCACCGCGGGAATTGCTTGGACTTAGACGGGTGGCGGCGGTCTTGTCCCCAGAACTACAGGTATTGTTTGTGTCTGGATGCCTCTCACGACAGTCAATTCAACGGTTTCGTTTGGCACGGTGTTTTCTTCCATGTAACTAAGCATTTCGTCTCCGTTTCTGATGCGTGTGCCGTTGATCCCGACTATTACATCGCCAGGTTGTATTCTTGCGTCGTGGGCTGGGCCAGTTGCATTGACTTCTACCACTCTCCAGCCATAGGTTACGTTCAAACTGTATCGTTGCGCTAGTTCATAAGTCATGTCCGTTCCTGCCACGCCTAGGTAGGAGTGGTCCGAGTAGCTGCGATTTGCAATTAAAGCCCCTACCTCCTTGAGTATCGCGTTTGATGGGATGGCGAAGGCCAACCCTTGAGCGTCCTTGACCACTGCCGTGGTTATCCCTACTACCTTTCCAAGAGCGTTCAGCAATGGTCCTCCAGAGTTTCCAGGGTTTATCAGGACGCTTGTCTGTATGATGTTGGCTATTCTGAAGTTGCCTATTAGTTGCTCTTCGTCAATCGTCCTTCCCAGC
>PEWI01000010.1:0-2088 GCA_002779555.1 Candidatus Bathyarchaeota archaeon CG07_land_8_20_14_0_80_47_9
CCTCCTCAGACTCGAGAACATGCCTATTGGCCAGCTTTTCTCTGATTTCCTCGTAATTCTCGATTTTGCCGTTGTGAACCGAAACCACCGTCAAACCTGAAATGCATTCTGCAACGTAGGGCTGGGCTGTCGCCTTAGCCTTTGCTGTTTCCATGAACTCTGGACTGGGCATTCGGACATGACCCATCAAAACGGAGGCTTCATCAATCTTGACAATTTCAGAAAGACGCCTTGCAGGCGAGACATCGACTTTTCCAACTTTTTCCAAAACAATGCTCCTATCATCATTAAGAATGGCAACTCCCGCACCGTAGCCGCCAGCTGGCTTGGGTTCATTTGGGTATTGATGGACTTCCAACTTCTCAAGAACGTTTAGAACCCTAACCAATGGTATAGGTTTCTTCAACGCAAAGCCGAATATGCCGCACATTCAATCCGTCTCAATGGATAGTGTTTTTCCAAAACATAAATAGTTTGGCTGGCTATTCTTGTACTTGGACGATGAGGTAATCGAGGTACGTTGACAAAGAGGGATGATTGCTTTTTCCGCTCCTGAGTCCAAAACCTATTGAGGACAGTCATTGCTTGAGATTGTGTGCAAAAACACGACGCGGCATCAGGCCTAGCGATCTGTGAGGACAAAGAAAGGAGAGGGGAAGTTTGTTAGCGTTCAGAGGATCCCGTGACGTAGGCCCAGATGCTCACTAAGGCAAGTGTTAGACAAGCTCCCGCAAACCCTGACAGAATGTACCTGGCATTGAGGAACGCTGGCAATATCGACATGAGCGCTGGAATCACGTAGGTCGAAGTTACGTCAGCAATGACTCCTGCGAAGAACCCTAGGATAGCCACGAACACGAAAATCTTTAACCTTTCACTCATTCAATTTCACCTTTGCTTAGCATTGCCTCTTAAGCCTCTTTTTAGTCTAACTAACACCTTTTTGTCTATAACTCCAAAATCAACAACGCAACCTTTTAATTAATGAATTAAAGCCCGAAACGGCTTTCGCTAGGCCATATAGCTCTACATATATACCTGCATATTTCAGCCATGTTAACAATGTATAAGATTGTTCTGCGTAGCCTTTGTGTTTTGGAGGTATTAATTTGTCAGAAAGATTTAGCAAGAAATGGGAAACGAGAAGAGAAGAGCAACCGTTCACAAACCGCATAAAGGAGGCGGTCAAGCCGCCAGGTCCACTGAAGCCAAGGCTGGACTTCGCCGTCAGACGCATCGAATTGCAAGTTCAAAAATTGGATCAGGCAACAGACAGGTTCGGCCAAAGAGACAAGACGATATTCGCGAGGATAGTTGACGCCTACACCAAGCACGACACCGCCCGCGCAAACGTCTTTGCAAGCGAACTAGCCGAAGTGCGCAAAATGGAAAGACTCATCATAAACGCTAGGCTCGCACTTGAGCAGATCGTGTTAAGATTACGCACAGTATCCGAACTTGGAGACGTAGTATCAACCCTCGGACCCGCAGTAGGAGTGCTCAGATCAGTCAGAACTGGACTCGTAAGCGTATTCCCAGAAGCAGAAAACGAACTTGGCGAAATCGGCAACATGCTGAGCGGCATAATGATCGAGGCCGGACAGGGCTCAGGAATGACCCTGAACTTTGACACAGTAAACGAAGACGCAGCCAAAATTCTCACAGAAGCATCAACCGTTGCAGAGCAAAGAATCAAAGAGAAGTTCCCAGAGCTACCATCAGGAATCCCAGGAATACCAGCAACTTCACTAGGCGAGAAGTCACCGACCGAAACCTCATAGGCTTAGGAGATGAAAAACATGTCACAAAACCCCAACCTTTTTCTTTCTATCGGAAAACCCATTAAAGACGAATACGGTCGAACGATAGGCAAGATAGCATCTTTTGCATTAACGCCAAGTGGCAAGTTTGACGCCGTCTTCATTGAGCAAGGCGACGGAAAATTCTTGAAACACTCGGTGGAGCACGTGAAAATGGACGGTGCCGACGTGACACTCACCAGCGGAATCAAATCAGGAGCCAGCGCTTACTGCGACCAAATCCCCCTGATATGGCGCAAAGACCAAGCACTCAAAGACCTTACGGACA
>PEWI01000010.1:2103-14904 GCA_002779555.1 Candidatus Bathyarchaeota archaeon CG07_land_8_20_14_0_80_47_9
GAGAACTATACGAAGAGCTGCACAACAACTTTGACGGCGCACTGAGTCAACTGAAAACCGAAGCCCAAAACCTGATAGAAGAAATAGAGAAACAGCTCGTCAGACTTAGTGAGGAAAGAAGACAACTCAACTATGCATTGGTGCACCTCGAAATCGAACATGAGATAGGCAAGATTGACAACCAATCCTACGACACAGCCTTCGCCATAATCCACGAGAGCCTCAAGCAAGCCAACGACGAGAAGGGCGATCTGGAACTTATGAAGAGCAAACTTTCCAGCATTCTGCTGGGCGAGGCACGAAAAATAGCCGAACAAGACAAGAGCAAGGAAAAACCAAAAACGACAGTGCCTGCTGCTAGCGCTTATGAACTTCCCGAACCCCCAGTGGTCGTGTACGTGAAGGAAATTGGAAGAACCGGCATATAGCTCACAGGCAAAAAATGGCGGGCGGAGGGAAAAACAATCAAACTACTTATCCACTCAAACCCTCCACCACTTCGCGAAACTGTAATAAAATCTATACACACTCTGAAAGTCCAGCACAATAAGCTCGAACAAGCAGCTTTCAGACTTAAAGAAAGAGACAAAATCCTTTTCCAAACATGCATAGGCGCCACAAAAAACAAGAACAAAGAAAGAGCCGCAATCTGCGCAGGCGAAATCGTCGAAGTCCGAAAACTGATAAAGTTTCTCTACAACATAGAACTAGCCATTGAGCGCGTGATTCTCAGACTTGAAACGATAGAAGAGCTCAGTGAAATAGTCGTAGACCTCAAACCTGCTCTACGACTTCTGCAAAACGTCTCACAGGAGCTGTTCGAAGTTCTGCCAGACGTCTCATCCGAACTCACCAAAGTCAACGAGGCAATCAGCGAAACCCTATATTCCACCAGAGTAACCGCAGACGAATCAATAATCCCCGTGAATAGGAAAACTCCTGGAGGGGAAGAAATACTGCAAGAAGTTTCGAGCTTCCTCGAACAGAAGCTTTCCACAGACCTTCCCGAACCGCCCGCTAATGCTAAAACCCCAGAAACAGAGCAGACTACTCTGAAAGAGATGGTTGCACTGGCAACTAATTGCTCACAGACTGTCAATCGTGAGACCGTTGAGGAATCCGGTGATTCTCACCAAACCCTCTTTTCTTATAAAAAAGCCGATATTCATGAAATCTCGCTAAAAGTTGAAAATCCATCCTTGGAAGATGTGCTTTTCGAGTATGTTAGGAAAGGTAATAGAGAAATCGACTTGACACGGTGCTCAGTCGATTTGGACACCTCTCATGAGGAGATCGAGAAGGCCCTTGAAAGTTTGGGGGCTAAAGGCAAGATAAAAGTTGAATTAAAGACTGAATGATAAGAGGAGAAAACCTATGAGTGCTTCCCAAGAGCTTGAAAAAGACGCGACCAATTTCGCCTTGGAAGCTGTCCGTCTAGATAAGCAGGGAGCAAAGGGCATGGCGATAACCATGTACCAGAAAGCCATAGAAAGCCTCCTGAAACTCGTTCAGCTATATCCCGAGTATAGTCTTAACAAAGTCTACATTCAAAGAGCAATTGCCTACCAAGAAAGAATAAAGGCATTGCAGGGAGCAGTAACGTTTTTTGCCCCTCAGCCCGAAGTAAGAGAAGGCGAAGACGCAAAAGCAACTGAAGGCGGAAAATCCAGCTACGAGGAACTGATAGTTCATGAGAAGCCAAGCGTTAAATGGGAAGAAGTTGTCGGACTTGACCCTGCGAAAAGAGCAGTGAAAGAAGCCATAGTCTATCCCGTTCAAAGGCCAGACTTGTTCCCGCTAGGCTGGCCAAGAGGGATTCTTCTGTTCGGGCCGCCAGGTTGCGGAAAAACTTTGCTCGCTGCTGCAGTTGCCACTGAAATAGATGCAACTTTCCTCTCGATTGATGCAGCTTCCATAATGTCCAAGTGGCTAGGTGAAGCTGAACAAAACGTGGCCAAACTCTTCGGCTCAACCAGAAAATCAGCTCAAGAAGGAAAACCAGCCATCGTATTCATTGACGAACTGGACTCTCTCATGGGCAAGCACATGAGCGAGGTAGGCGGAGAGGTTCGCGTCAGAAACCAGTTCTTGAAGGAAATGGACGGCATCGTGGACAAGGGCAAAAACCTTTACATCTACGTCATCGGAGCCACAAACAAACCTTGGGACTTGGACTGGGCGTTCATAAGAAGATTCCAGAAACGAATTCTCGTGCCGCTTCCCGATCACCCCACTCGATTGATGATGTTGAAGCTTTACACAAGGCATCTGCAACTTGCTACGGATGTTGACCTGCACGAGCTGGCAAGGCTGTCTGAAGGATTTTCAGGGAGCGACATCCGAGACGTCTGTCAATCAGCGCAGCTGAAACTCATAGGCGAATTCTTCGAAAGTGGTCAGGCAACTGATAAGAAAGCCACGCCGGGATCGCTCACGATGGATGACTTCAGACAGACACTGGAAGAGAGAAAACCAAGCGTTTCGCTCGACATGTTATCGCTGTACACCAGGTGGTCTGAAGCCTTCAAGGCTCTCTAAAAGGAGGAAATGAACCAGAGCTGAAGTTTGGTGGAAAGGTTTGGAGAGTTTGATAATGATTTTAAGGGGTTCTCCTTTCTCCCATCTCCCCCTCAGACAAAGTCTCCAAACCCCACAAACACACTGGAAATAGAAGCTCTCAACGAAGGCCCTCGCAGAAACGCTTGTGGTGGTCACTTGCGAAAAATTCTCTACTGTGCCCTTCTGAACGGCGCAGAGCGTGATTGTGTGTACCTGACCGCGAACCTGAACAGAATTCGCATTGGTTGCAGTTCTAGATCTAAGCTTTTTTCAATCATGCCGGACATCGACCATCACCCGCAGAAAGCAACTGAGCGTTTAGAAGTTAAACATTATTGTAGGTTTCTGTTCGTCGTTCTCTCTTATCTCTCTTGAGGCTGTTCTCCACTATGTCGGCTATTCTCTTCGGACACCTCAACACGTCAACATAGGGAGGTTCCACGTTTAACGTTTCAGTTGAGCAAGGTCCTGTAAAAGCCAGTATCGGCTTGAAATCTTTCACAGCCTGCAGAGCTTCCTCGACAGATTTCACGACTACTATTTTGTTAATGCCTTTTTTCTTGCTGACAAGCTTCTTGAACCCTTCGAGAAAAATTATGTCGTGGCCCCTGCACCTTCTCAGAACCTCTTTGAGCGAAAGGCTTCTGTTGACCTTTTCAATGATAGCTATTTCTTCCGGTGCTATGGCAATGATGGTTTTGGCCCCTGCCTGCGCGTATCTCCACGTGTCTTTTCCCTTAGTGTCCATGGTGAAGTTCTGTTCGGAAATGTGCTTCACCGTGGCGATTCTGTAGCCCCTGCTTGAGAGTTCCTCCACCATGGTCTCAACTGTGGTCGTCTTCCCTGAGCGTTTGCTTCCGACAACCGCTATGACCGCTGTTCTCAACCACGACACCCTTGGTTACCTCATTTCTTCCGTGAAGATCTTTTCAAGCATCTTCTTGTCTATGTGCAGCTTGTCCGAAAGGTCTTTCACCCATCTGACGTAGGCTCTGAAAAGATTTTGCAGTATCTCCGCCTTTTCTCCTGTGGACAAGTCCTTCTCTTCGGCGAGCAGCAGAGCAAACCATTTGCCCGAGTCTGAAAGCTGATAAGTCTTGACCCAGACGATCCGGCCGTTCTGCTCCTTCTTCTCCATTTTCTCCGTTAAGATTCCAAGCTTACTTAGCGACTTCGAGTTTTCGATTATAGTCTTGTTTGAGTACCCCAGTTTTCCAACGAGGTCTTTTTGGTAGATCTTGTTTGAGATGCCTTGGCCAAGTGAGAATTTGAGGATGTCGACTGCTGTTTTTGAACCGAAGATCGCGTTTAGTACCTTGGTCTTCTGTTCCAACGGGAGGAACACTACATAGGGATGTAGAGTTTTGTTCAACATTGCGCACTTCAGACTGGTCTGTCTCGGCCACATTTTAAACGTTGCGGGTGTGAACAATACGTTTTTTAACGTTCAAAATAGACTCTATGAAGGTGCTCACGAACGGTTCCTGACGATTGGGTTCCGATGGACGGCGATACTTTCGCAACTAGAGAAGGCTTCATATTCAATGTCTTCGGCTATGAACATCCTCCTGACAGAGTTTTCGCTTTTCTAAAGTATATTCCCGCAGGGCTCAAAAGCCTATTTCACATTGAATTTCTGGAAAGGACATGGAGATACGGAAAACTACCGCTTCTTAGAGCAGAGAAGTTGTACACCGCAAGGAACTATCATACCTTTGTCGAGACTTTCAAAAAGGAATATCCTTCGTACGTGTACTGTTGTCCTTTCAGGCAGAAGGAAGTAATCAGCGCGCCGTTGAGCACCGTGAAAAGGGTTTACGTTCCCAGAGAATGCTTGCAGCTTCTGACCACGCCCAAACGGAAGGATGCCTTGCAGAAGATGACGTTGGAGTTTGTTAGTTTGCTGTCCAACGAAACTGGAATTCCTCTGTCTGATCTTGGTGTTCACGGCTCTGTCGCTTTGAATATGCACACAGAGAAATCCGACATTGACATAGTCGTGTACGGGGCGAACAACTTCCGCAGATTAGAAGCAGCTGTGGACAGGCTTGTTAAGAAAGGAGAGTTGAGCTATCTGTTTAACAACCGTCTCGACGCTGCAAGACGCTTCAAAGGACGATACAGGGGCAAGGTGTTCATGTACAACGCCATCCGAAAACCAGAGGAAGTCAACTCGAGATACGGCGAATTCTCATACACGCCGATAGCGCCAGTCAAGTTTCATTGTATGGTGGAAGACGACGGCGAGGCCATGTTTCGACCCGCAACCTACGGAATACAGAATTATGAGCCTGCAGACTCCTCTTCAAGACTTCCGGATGACAAGATTCCGAAATTCGTTGTTTCCATGATTGGATGTTACCGAAATGTAGCGAGGAAAGGAGACGAAATCCGTGTATCGGGAATGCTTGAACGCGTCAGAAAGGTCAAAACTGGCGAAGCCTTCTATCAAGTAGTTGTTGGAACGGGAACCAGCGAGGAAGAACACATTTGGCTACTCTGACGCTCAGAGACCGAGACGCGATTGTCACAAGAGAGGGCTTGATTTTCCGCGTTTTCGGCTACACACACCCGAAGGACGCCTACATCTGCGATGTCGAATACGCACCTGCAGCAATCTTCAAGTCAGACAATCCCAAAGCCTTCAGAAGTGATGAGCAAAACGTTTTCTACAAGTTCTACGAAGACGAAGGCTGGAGGTTCATCCAAGGCAACTTCCCACAGTACATGATTCTTCACGAGGTGCTTGGCAAGAAAGTTGTAGGAGCAAAAAGAAGCGAAATTGCTCAGGTACGACGGCCACAAGAGGGGCTCAGAAGACTGACTGCAATGAAACCAGAAGACCAGCTTGTTTCAGCAACGCAGAAAGTTCTGGAACTCGCAACACGTCAATCAGGCTTGTCCGCTGAAGATTTCGGGGTGTTCGGGTCTATACTTCATGGTTTCTACCATCCACTGTTTTCTGACATCGACCTCACCATCTACGGTTCGAGCCGAGTGTCCAAGCTGCGTGAAACCCTGAAAGAACTGTACGCGGCAGGTTCGTTCTTTTGCAACGAGTTCGAAACTGATGAGTCAATAAGGGGCAAGAATTGGCGGTTTCGCAACTTTAGCCCCCAAGAGTACGTTTGGCATCAAAGGAGAAAGCTGATATATGCGCTGTTCAAGGACCGAGAAAGCGGAAGAATAATCAAGACAGAGTTTGAGCCGGTGAAAGACTGGAACGAAATCAGCAACAAATATGATTCCAGCGTCAAGGTTCTCCAGCATGGCTGGGTCAAAATGCAGGCCCGGATAACCAAAGACTACGATGCGCCGTTCATTCCATCAACCTACAGCATTGAACCCCTCGAAGTTTCCGAAGGCGCAAAAGGGGCCCTTGAAACAAAACGAATCGTCTCTTACATGGAGGAGTTCCGCATGCAGGCCCGAGAAGGTGAGACAGTGTACGTCGAGGGCAATTTGGAAGAGGTCATAGCGTCAAGAGGCAGCTTCTACCAAGTGGCGCTAACCTATTGCCCAAGATACTACGAGCAAGTTCTGAAAGTTGCACCTGATAGGTCAAGCCAACACCATATAGTCTGAAGGCTTGTTTCCCAGCAAGATTCTGAAGTATTCGTGGTTCTTCTTGGTGTCTCTGACGCGTTCGGCTTTTCCCTGCGCAACAACTGTCTCGCCTGCTCGGGCTTGTTCACAGAACCTGCCACGGAAAGATACGATCTCCTCAATTGGCGTGACTTTTGTGCCTTCAAGTATCTGCACATTGCCAACCTTGTAGACACATGGAGTGAAGATTGATTCTGAATCGTTCACGATCGTTGCTCTAAGCTTTGAATAGCCGGAATTCACGTAGCGAACATCGCCATACTTCTCACGGACTTCACTCCAGTCTTTTACGAAACGAACAAAATAGTCTCTTTGCAGAAACTTTCCCTGCAAGACTTTCCTAGATTCTGTTCGAACAAAGTCTTCGAAATCCATCATGGTGTCCTTCGAACGGAAACCGAACAGCGTTTTCAAATCCTCTCGATTGTAAGGTCTAAAGAAAGCGTTTTTCTCTTTCAAGAGGGCCTTCAACGCGGAATAGGCTCGCTTACAGTTTTCAAAACCATAGACAACATCGTCAATATCCGAGTTAGGAGTGTGCAACTTTGCCAGAATCGAGCCCGTAATTCCGATCTTGCTCCATGAAATTTTTGCATGTCTCCTCAAGAATGTGCAGAATTCGAGTGCGCAGGTTTCCACATCATCTAAGCCCGTGTCTTGGCGCAGTTCTCGTAACCTGTTAGCTGGCTTGTAATGATGTCTTACGTCTTCCGCCGGCACTTCGCAGAGTCTCTCGTCAAAAAAGCGGTCATGGACCAAGTAGTGCGGAAAGCGTTGCTCCAGAAATTGAAAACGCTCTGAAAGTGCGTACACTTTCCTGTAAGGAGTACTTTTGTTCCTACGAGTTCCATGCGGGTCTGGAATGAAACGGGGGAAGGCGATGATTGTGCTTGGTGGATGAATCAGCCCTTTAACGTCAAAGATGAGTCCAGCTTTGTTCTCTATTAGGTCTCCTTCTCTCGTCTTCATTCTACCATTCACTTGAGTCCAACCTTACTGCTTCTGCTTTTCTCTTCTAGGTTCTAAGAAATCAACTGCAAGTACCCTGATGTTGGCCTTTTTCAAAGCCAGAAGCACTGTAGAGCCAATTATCGCTCCAGCAAAGCAATTCAGGGAATCTGTAATGGCGTAATACAGTGTCATCGGCGCCCAGAATGGGTACATTGTTGGAACCCCCCAATTCAAGATCCAAACCGCGTTGTTGTTGCTAGTTGCGATATCTCCTCCGATTCGGGCGATCCATGCAAGACACCACAAGGCTATTGGTAAACTTGCCGAGTTTCTGGCGTTTATGGAGTTGATAATCCAGTTTCGTATCGGTGGCACAACGATGAGTACCAGCACGAGCCAGTATTGCCAAGTTATGATTGGCATGAGTTCATACCAAGCGAATGGATGAGAAAACCATACTAGCATTTGAATCGCAAAGATTGCCGTTGCCATTTTCCACTTGTTAAACAATACTAATCCGCTCATCAAAGCCGCCATTGTTGGACCTAGAAAAGTGAGCAAGCCCATTTGGGTCGTCGGATTGACATAGGGAACAATCCACCCGAAAACAAAGCCTGAAAGTGTACCCCAGACCGGCCCTAACAATGGGGAAGTCAAACTTGCAAGCAGAATGCTTGACAGTGTAACTACGACCGGGGTGCCTAGGATTGGATAAGCAGGAATCAAAGCGCTTGCTGACATCAAGGCCGCCCACACGCTAGCCAGAGCCAGAAGAACAGTGTTTGTGGAATATCTGGTAGCCATCCGCGTCAACATCCAATGTTGGACCTTTCATTCGGGTGTACTTTTTTACACAACGTTAATAAAACTTACTGAAACAGTGATTTGCTTGGTGGCGCTCGGTACTTGGAGCTTGCTGATAAAGCTAAACACGTTTCGCAGTGTCTCCAGCTGGCAATTCTGCTGGAGGCAGGCGCCCATAAGCCTGGAAACGTGAGTGTAGTAACCAATTTTGAAAAGACACGCTATGAGCATTTTCTTGCTTCAGCTGTGGCTGTTGGACCATCATTCGAGGCTGCAGCCAAGAAGGGAACGGAAATCGGGGAAGGCAGAGTTCCTGTCGCCAATGTTGGAGTTGGTCAGGTCATAAAGAATTCTGTGACCGTCGTCAACGCATGGCAACATGGCGGAAACACGTTGCTCGGCACGATAATCCTGCTTTCGCCCTTGGCAATAGCCGCGGGAATGATAAGTACAGCAGCGTTCAAGATATCAGAGCTCAGAAAAAATGTTAGGTTGGTCGTTGAATCGACGACGCCTGAAGATGCGGTCAATGTTTACGAGGCGATCAGAATTGCTAATCCCGCTGGACTTGGTAAGGCTCCAGATCTTGACCTTTACGATCCAGCTTCAACCCGTAAAATTCTGGAAGAAAGGATTTCCCTGTATCGAGTGTTCAAGATTGCAGAGAAATACGACACGGTTTGTTCTGAATGGGTGAATAACTACCCGATAACCTTCGATGTTGCCTATCCCACCCTGACTGAACAGATAGAACATAAACGTGACCTCAGTACCGCCATAATTCAGACTTTCTTGAAGATTCTCGGCGAGTATCCAGACACGTTCATTGCAAGAAAGACAGGCATGGAGAAAGCCCGTGAAGTTTCGCTCGAGGCGAAAGAAATCCTGAATCTCGGCGGACTTGCCACCGTTGAAGGCAAGAAGCGTCTCGACAGATTTGACCGCGAATTGAGAAGGCAGAGTAACCTTTTGAATCCTGGCACTACAGCGGACATTGTCTGCGCGGCACTGGCTCTGTGTGTCCTAGGCGGCTACAGGCCCTAGCTATTCTTTTTCAACCCATCTCTTGTACAAGAGGATTCCAACGGCGTACAGAATTACCGCCGCGATGGCAAGAGTCCCAATTGGCAACAACAGGTCGCTCACGGTAGCGTTTCGAATCATTATGTCTCTCAATGCCTGAGCCGCGTAAGTCATCGGTATGAATCGGCCGAACTGTTGGAGATAATCTGGAAGGTACTCGATTGGGAAGTACATTCCCGTGAAGAACTGAAGCACTATGCCCATCGTAGTGGCCGCGTTTGACGCTTCTTGCGGCGACCTCCCTATGCACGATATTATAAGCCCTAAGGCTATGCCGTTCATGGACCCTAGGAAGAGTATCGGAATCAGCAGGGGAAGGTTCCAGTTCAGTTTCGGGCCGAGCAGGACCACGGCTAGCACGGACATGATAATGATGGATATGGCTGTTTGGAAAAGGGCGGCGAGAGTTTTTCCAAGGAGCACGTTTATCGGGCCGGCTGGCGACGCTCTGATCTTCTTGAGTGTTCCTTTTTCCCTTTCGTAAACGATTGCTCCTGTCGAAACAACCATACTTGAGAATAACAGCGGATAGGTCAGCATACCTGGCACGATGTTTTCCTTGTAGCCTATTTTCTGGCCTACTACCGATGCTTCTTCGGTTACCGTCACGGGTTCCGTGTAGTTCGGTTTGAGAGTCTTGTAGAAGTTTGTGAAGAAAGCGTTGATTCCGCCTCTGACTAGTTGTGCAGTATCGGGACTAGTGTTATCTACTGCCATCAGCACTTGTGCAGGTACAGGATCTGGGGAAGTGAGGTTCTGCGCGAAGCCTTCTGGAATTGTTATCACGGCGCGGACGCGGGATGCAGTGAGTTCGTTCATCGCTTCAGTCTTGTTGGTGAAATTCATGACGGTGAAGATTCCTGTGCCGTTGAGTCCTGACATTATGCTTGCACTTATCCCGGACGGGTCATGGTCATAGTCAACTACTCCTATTTTTGCGTTGAACGGTATTTCTCTTCCGAAGATTGCAGTAAACAGGAGAAGTATCATCACTGGGAAAGCTATTGTCCAGAAGACCGTTCCTCTTTCCCTAAAGAACGTCTTGACATCTTTTACGGCAATACCGATTATAGCGTTCAATTCTCTTCCTCCGTGAGCCTTCGACCGCTCAGTTTCAGAAACACGTCCTCCAAAGTCGGCTCGACAACCTCAATTTTCTCGGTAAGCACTTCATGTGCGCCAAGAGTGTTTGACACTTTGGTCATGATTTCCCACGGGTTCTTTGCAGAAATCCGAATCTCATCCCCCACCAATATGCCTCCATATTCTTTGAGAATCGTAAGTGCCTTCTTCGTCTGAGACTCTTTCACTCTCACGCGGATTGCTGGCTGTCCACCAATCGTTTCTTTCAGGACCCGCGGTTTGTCTAGTGCAGCGATTTTCCCTTTTTCCATTATTGCGACTCTGTCACAGATTTCATCGGCTTCATACATGTCATGTGTTGAAAGAACCACTGTTTTCCCGTAGCCCTTGAGGTTTTTTATGAGCTCCCAGAATTCTCTTTTGATGGAGGGGTCAAAGCCGCCTGTGGGCTCGTCCAAGATCACGATGGGCGGGTCGTGAATGATTGATGCTGCAAGGTTTGCGCGCCTTTTCATGCCCCCTGAAAGTTTCTCGACCTTTCTGTTCAAGAACTCGCCGACGCCTAACACCTTTGAAGAGAAGTCAACTCTTTCCTTGAACTTCGCTGAATTCATGGAATAGAGCGAAGCCGAGAAAGCAAAGTTCTCTTTCACGCTTAACAAGTCATAAAGCAGCGTTTCCTGAGGGCAGAACCCGATCAAGCTTCGGACCTTGTGTGAGTCCTTGAGCAAGTCAAATCCTCCGACAGTAACCCTTCCAGAGTCAAATCCTCTGATGCCGCAGAGTATCTCCATCAGAGTTGTTTTTCCAGCGCCATTTGGGCCTAACAGTCCGAAAGTTTCCCCTTCCTCGACATTGAAAGAGACACCGTCAAGAGCCTTAATGTGACCATAATGTTTCACCAAATCTTCAGCCTGAATGATCATTCTTTCACTCTCCCAATAGCCCCTGCTCTAAACCGAGCACCTCTGCTTGCATACTTATCGCATATAAACATTTTTCAATCCAACACAAGAACATCTACCTTAATCATCAGAATGCAGATATTCATGAGTCACAAGTATCTTGAACTGGACAAGCCGTGATTAACACATGGAGGAGAAACCAAAACTGCTCGTCACATTGCTTACCGGGCGAACAATAGAGCAGGGCGTGGGCAAAGAGCACGGCAAGAACTCAAAAGAATACTTCGAAAGCGTCTCAGTCTGCCACGTTGATCCTGAAGACCTAAGAGGGCTGGGGATAAAAGAAGGCACCAACATTTCAGTCTCAACAGCTCACGGTTCAATAGTCGTGAAAGCGGCAAAATCACTGAGAGCGCCACATCAGGGAGTGATCTTCATTCCTTATGGCCCATACGCAAACGCCATAGTTGATCCTGAGACCAACAGCATTGGCATGCCCTCTTTGAAAGGAATACCAGCCGAAGTTGAGCCTGCGCCTCACAAGCCTGTTCTAACCCTCAAAGAGCTTCTCAAGATGCAGTTCGGGAAGGGACAAAATGACAGTCGTTAACGCCGTCGTTTGCCCAGTTTGCGGAGCATTGTGCGACGACATAGAATTGACCATCAAAGGAGGAAGAATAGTCAAAGTCAAGAACGGCTGTTCCATGTCTGAGGCAAAGTTCCTAAACTACAACACCGACAGGCCTTTGAAACCATTGATGAGAAAGAATGGAAAATTAGTTCCAGTTTCGCTCAAAGAGGCAGTGAGCAAGGCTGCTCAGATCCTTGCAGGAGCAACGTATCCGATATTGTATGGGTGGAGTTCAACAAGCTGTGAAGCTACGTCTACTGGCATTGCGCTAGCCGAAGAGGTCGGAGGAGTAGTCGATAACACTTCAACCGTTTGCCACGGGCCGTCAGTCCTGAGCATACAAGACGTCGGCATACCCACATGCACCCTCGGCCAAGTGCGGCACCGAGCCGACCTTGTGGTCTATTGGGGAAGCAACCCATGGAGCGCACACCCGCGACACATTGAGCGTTACACAACTTTTTCTGAAGGAAGGTTCGAGAAAAGTGAATGGAGAAGCTACTTGAGCAAGACCAAGGCGCTGACAGGAAGGAAAAAGGTCGCAAGCGTTCTGAGAAGATTGTCTGGTGAGGAAAAGCCTTCGGCACCTCCAGCTGCTGGTTCAGTGTCTTGCCCGGCGATCTCGAAAAAAGGCAGAAAGCTCATAGTTGTAGATGTCAGAAGAACAAGAACCGCCGATGCTGCTGACTACTTCATCCAAGTCGAGCCGAACAAGGACTACGAGCTTCTTCAGACCTTCAGAGCTTTGATCCGAGATCAGGAGATTGATGTTGATAAAGTCGCTGGCATCCCGACGGAACACCTTGAAGAAGTCGCCGACGCAATGGTGGGATGCAACTTCGGAGTGATATTCTTTGGACTTGGATTGACCATGAGCAACGGAAAGCTCAGAAACGTGGATGCTGCGCTTTCTCTGGCTCGAGACTTGAATACTCGCACAAAATTTGCGATCATGCCCATGCGCGGCCACTTCAACGTCACCGGGGCCGACATGGTTTTCACGTGGCAGACGGGGTATCCTTACGCTGTTGACTTTTCCATGGGATATCCACGGTACAATCCTGGAGAAACGTCAGTCATAGATGTTCTCTTGCGCCGGGAATCAGATGCAGCCTTGATAGTTGCGTCAGACCCTGTGGCGAATTTTCCAAGAGAGGCAGCCAAGCACTTGGTTAAGAA
>PEWI01000010.1:14953-16559 GCA_002779555.1 Candidatus Bathyarchaeota archaeon CG07_land_8_20_14_0_80_47_9
GACATCGTTTTTCCCTCAGCGTTTGTTGGAATAGAAGCGAGCGGGACAGCGTATCGCATGGATCATGTTCCTCTTCCGCTCAAGAAGGTTGTTGAACCACCGAGAGGTGTGCTTTCAGACGACAGAATCTTGAGAAGAATCCTCGCGGAGGTCAGAAGAATCAGAAAGAAAGCACAGCTGGAGGCGGCGTAAATGGATCTTCTGATAAAGAACGGGTTTGTCTTCGACCCTGTCAACCGCATCAACGGCGAAAAGATGGACATCGCCATTCATGATGGCAAGATTGTAGCAGACGTAAGCGAGCGTAAAGCAAGGAAAATTGACGCATATGGCCTGATTGTCATGCCTGGCGGGGTGGATATCCACTGTCACATCGCTGGTGCAGAAGTGAACACAGGGCGACTGCTACGACCTGAAGATCACCTTAGAGATTTTGAACCTAAGACACCTGTCACGAGGTCTGGTGTCGGGCACTCGGTTCCATCGACTTTCACGACTGGCTATCGGTATGCAAGGATGGGCTACACGACTATTATGAATCCTTCGATGCCGCCTCTGGAGGCGAAGCACACGCATGAAGAGCTGAACGACACTCCGATGGTCGACAAGGCCACCTATCCCCTTCTCGGCGACTGGTGGTTTGTGCTTGAATATCTGAGGGACGGCAGAATCGAGGAATGTGCGCGTTATGTAGCGTGGATGATGACTTCAACAAAGGGCTACGCCGTCAAAATCGTCAATCCCGGAGGATTGGAGGCGTGGGGTTTCGGACACAACGTCAGCAGCCTCGACGACCAAGTGCCCTACTTCTGCATAACTCCGCGCGAAATCATCCGAGGACTGTGCAAGGTCAACAAGCTTTTAGGTCTGCCTCACACGATTCACGTTCACACGAATAATCTTGGCAAGCCTGGTAACTATGCGACGACTTTGGAGACTATGAAATGCGTTGAAGACCTCGCTGCTGGAAATACACCGGTAATACACGTCACGCATTGCCAGTTCAGCGCCTTCAAGGGAGACGACTGGAGAACACTTGAATCCGGCGCAAGTGAAATTGCAGACTACGTCAACAACCATTCTCACGTGACTCTAGACATGGGTCAAGTGATATTCACGGATACGACGACGATGACTGCTGACGGGCCTTTTCAGTACGCCCTTCATGAGCTGAACGGAAGGAAATGGGTGAATGACGACATCGAAACTGAAACAAGCGCTGGAATCGTGCCGTTCAGATATCGCCGAAAGAACTACGTCAACGCGATTCAGTGGTCAATAGGCCTCGAACTGGCCTTGCTCATCAAGGATCCATGGAAGATTTTCATGACAACTGACCATCCAAACGGCGGCCCATTCACCTCTTACCCGCGGATTATGACTTGGCTCATGAGCAAAAAAGCGAGAGAGGCAACATTGAGAAGGATAAACCCGCGAGCTCGAAGTAAGAGTCTTCTTCCGTCAATAGAACGCGAACTAGGCTTTTATGAAATCGCGGTTGTGACGCGAGCTGGCCAAGCAAGAGCTTTAGGTCTCCACAATAAAGGGCATCTAGCCGTGGGAGCTGACGCTGACATAGCAATTTACAACGTGAATCCAGAGACAA
>PEWI01000221.1:0-487 GCA_002779555.1 Candidatus Bathyarchaeota archaeon CG07_land_8_20_14_0_80_47_9
TTCATCACTGGCTCGGTTAAGATTTGGAGTCCAACAGGAGAAAACGCTTTGCGGTTACTTGAAAGAGCCGTTAAGAGGTATGGTGTTCCAGAACAGATACTTACTGATCAGGGAACGCAGTTTAAGCCTGCGAGAGGCGGAACCTCAGAGTTTGCGAGGCACTGTTGCGAGCTGGGAATTGAGCATATTACTGCCAGCGTGCGCAGGCCCACAACTATAGGCAAGATAGAAGCGTTCCACAAAGCCTACGAAGCGGAGTCTCACTTGTTCAACCAACACTGGAGTTTTATCCGCTACTACAACTACACGAGACCTCATGAAGCGCTAAACTATTTAACACCATCAGAAATATACCTCAAAGACAAGTGTAGCCCATTTTAGAGATAGAACAAGCATCTTCCATGGCTTTTAGAATTTCGGCAACCTCTGCTTTTTTTCGGGGTGTGACCTTGACGACGACGATGCCTTCGTGTGGCTGTCCATACAG
>PEWI01000221.1:496-4790 GCA_002779555.1 Candidatus Bathyarchaeota archaeon CG07_land_8_20_14_0_80_47_9
GTTCTCGGGTGCATGTAGAACGGCAATGAGTGTTAACAGGTCTTCCTCTCCATCAACGACTATTTTGGTGCTGTTGTTGCTTCTCAAGGAGTCTTGGATTGCTGTGATGGCCTCCTCTGTTATCGTTGCTGGGGGGTTCTTGACGTAAACGGTCACGTCGGCTGCAAGTATGGCTGGCCGTGTGCTTTTTCTCATGCACTTGTTGTCTATTATTGACAGTTGAGGAAACATGCGGTTCTTGGCGAGGTTTTTCGTAACCGTATCACCAACAGCGATTATTCGCGTTGGCTTTTCCTTCTCCACCAGCTCCCTGAATTTATTCATCGTCTCAATAAATGAGCCTTGAATGAGCGTGCCGATGGGGTCCTTCAGTCTTACTCGCAGATAGGGCGTAAGACGGTATGCAATACCCATGCTATCTGACCTTTAGAGCATACCGCCCTTTCTCTTTGATGTTCATCGCTTTTGCAATGGCTGAACCTTCAGGGTCAAAAACTATCACTATACCGCTGAAATCGTCACTCAAACTTGATGTTTTACATTTTGGGCAAACATTTCCCTTTGTTATGAAGTGGCATGTTGAACAAGCTTTCTCAATCATGTATGACCACCGCTTACTTCTTGGCTGCCTCCGCTTTCTCAAGCGGTTTCTTTTCGCTTGCCTCTTTAAGTTTCTGTACGTCGTGATCGATCCATTCCAGCTTGCCTAGGAAAGGCTGCCTAGCGGTCACTCCTATTTTTCCCGAGCTTCCTGCCCTTCCGAGCGAGACTGCGGTGATTCTGACGCGCACTTGGTCTCCACTCATCAGCTTCTTTTTTGTTTCTTTTCCCAACAAAACTCCTTGCTTCTCGTCATAGGAGATGAAATCGTCTATGAGCTGAGAGACATGAAGTAAAGCGTCAATGGGTCCTATGCGTACGAAGGCTCCGAAGTCGGCGATTTCGACGACTTCACCTTCTACTATTTCTTGGATTTTGGGATAGAACGTTAACAGAGAGAAAGCTACCTTGTGGTAGGTGGCTCCGTCGCCTGGAATTATCTTGCCAATCTGGCTCACATTTACCTGAGTTACAGCTATAACGTACCCGAGTTCTTCGTCAACAACGCCTTCGTATTTTGCCCTAACCTGCTCGTGACCTACCGCCTCTAAGGGTTTGCCGAAAGTCTCAGGTGGAATGCGAATCGTGTCCTCCAGAGTTATAAGCTTAAACAAAGATTACAGCCTCCCGTCAACCTCTAGGCGTGACTTTTGTCTCACATAAATCACTGGCACATTTATATCTCTTAGCCTCTTTCTAAGCTGCCTATCATTCGTAAAGACAGGGCAGCCCCATTTGCGGGCCATTTCCACAATGACGTCGTCGGGAAGAACTCCCGGCTCTTCTTCCATCTCGACCAACCTGCATTTCTCGACTAGCTTTAGGGCGTACGACGCATTTCTCTTGACTTGTGGTGAGGCTTCTGTTGCGAGCCTCTCAATTTCTTGGCGAACTGGTGAAAGCAAAACTGGTTCAAACTTGGCATTCAGAAGTTTGCCTAGTTCTTCGAAAATGTCTATTTTGAACTGAAGCGGAACAAACAAAGCGTTTGAGTCTAATATTACTTTCAACGCTTTCTTTGTTTGATTGGGCTCTGTTTTCATCTTATCTTATCATTCCGTATCCTATGAGTCTCCATCTTCCAGCCAATTTTCTGCTCAGAGCGACTCTTGAACCTGCTTGTGCACAGACAGGTCGGGTGAGCTTCAATGTGACCTTGTCTTTTCTTACTGAAGAGACTTTTCCGACAGTTATTGCTGCACCCGCGTGCAATAGCAAAGTCTCGTTCATGCTGACTTCCTCGATTTGAGCAAGCTCTTTTGTACCTACTGCCCGCTCAAGAATCTGCGTTTCCAACGTCAACTCCGATAGTGTCGACGGAAGCATACCTGCTTTTCCAACAATGTTCCCCCTTAGACCATCCGCTTTTGAATATGACGGGTCTAAGAGTGTTCCTATCCCTACAAGCCCGCCGCAATACGCTTCGTCCACTTTTCGTCCGCCTGCTTGCAGGCTGGCAACTTCGCTGAACAGAGGATTGTATGCGTTTCTTCCCTCTTTCTCTATAGCTATTCCCGGGCGGATTTCCAGTTCTTCGCCGATTTTGAACTTGCCCTGCAGTATTGTGCCTCCGATAACGCCTCCTTCCATTTTCTCAATAATAGTGCCCGGTTTGTTGATGTCGAATGAACGTACTACGTACATCAACGGCGGCTTCGTTTCATCTCTCTTCGGCGTCGGTATGAATTCTTCCATTGCTTGGAGAAGCACCTCAATGTTTACTCCGCGCTGTGCGGACACAGGTATTATGGGTGCGTCTTCGGCGACGGTTCCCTTGACGAAATTCTTTATCTCCTCGTAGCTTTTGCGTGCCCTCTTCTCGTCAACGATGTCGATTTTGTTCTGAACGACAATAATGGTCTTTATGCCAATGACATCTGCCGCTGCCAAATGCTCCCTTGTTTGTGGTTGCGGACACAACTCATCTGCTGCTATCACAAGGATTGCGCCGTCCATTATGGCGGCTCCTGAAAGCATAGTGGCCATCAAGGCTTCGTGGCCTGGAGCGTCCACAAAACTGACCGCTCGGACGAAAGTTGCTTTTGACCCGCAGCTTGGGCAAGTTGGTTGTGTGGAGTAGTTCTTCGGCGGTTCGCATTTGGGACACTTGTAAATGGCCATGTCCGCGTAGCCCAGCTTTATTGTTATGCCTCTCTTCAGTTCTTCGCTATGTCTTGACGCCCAAACGCCAGTCAGCGCCTGCACTAACGTTGTCTTTCCATGGTCAACGTGGCCAATGGTTCCAACGTTTACTTCAGGTTGTTTCGGTAGAGGTGCGCTTTTCTCGCTGCTCATTTTTCCTTTTTCCCATAACTAGTTTACAAATTATTGAAGGATTAAATTATGCGAGTTAATAAATCTTAAGTCCTTCATTTCTCTTTGCTGGCTGGCGGTTGAGCTTCTGCACCGGCTTCTTTTTGAGGCTTTTCTTTTTTCTTTTCTTTCGTCTTCTTGGCTTCTTTCGCTCCTTTTGGTTTCTCCACGATTTTCATGTTCACTTGGACTATTTCGTCCGTTATCACGTTTCCGCGGATTGTCTTGCGTCTCCTCATTCCCTCTTTCTGAGGTCTATATCCTACTCCCATGCTTAACAGGACTCTCCGCCGCACCCCACCGTGAACGCTTGGACGCATTGGAAAACCATCCTTGTCTGAGCCGCCCGTTATCTGCGCCTTGTGCCCTGGCAGGTTCACTATCGACCCCTCGATTGTTTCGCCTATTCTCTTTCCGATTAACGGGGCGGCGCGGGCTTCTTCAAGCTCAACTATGCTTGAAGTTCCGGTTTCTGGGTCTGAGACGATTACTTTGAACTTAGCCATTGACGGTGGACTCTCCAGTAGTGGTATGAGAGTTGAAGCTCTCTCTATTAAGGATTTACGAGATGTTCATGAGGGCTGGTGCGGGTAAAAGTTTTAATTCCACCTCTAAAACGTTCTCTAGCTATGTGGCGGCTAGGGTTCTTCTTCCACGAAATGGGCTTCGGGTTACTGTCCATTTTCCTGCCGCTATACTTGTATTCAATCGACTCCACCAACGGGCTGTTCTACGTTGGATTGATGACAGCCATCGCCCTATTTGCGGCTATCCCAGCCTCTTTCTTCTGGGGTTACTTGTGCGACAAAACACGGCACTACAAACGCTACATTCTACTCGCATTCCTCGGCTCAACCGTCATGCTTTGCCTCTTCACGTTCACTGCGAATATAGCTTTATTGATTACAATCTACGCGATAATGTCGATTCTCCACGTGGCTCATGAGGCTCCAAAGAACGTTCTAATTTCTGAACTGTATTCTCATCAGGATTGGAAGAAGAACTTCGCCTTCTACGAGGGTTTCACGGAAGTCGGGTCGCTAATCGGCCTGTTGTTGGGCTTCTTTGCTTCAAGCTGTGGTTTCGGCCCAGCGAGCACGTTGTTTCTGGTCGCAGGACTAAACTTCATGGCGTTTGTTCTTTCCGCAATACTCGTGGTAGACCCATCCATGATATTTGAAAGGGGCCTTGTAACCCTTGAGAAGACGGTGGACTTCGCGTCTCGCGACATTTTCTTGGCCTCCAAAATGATGGACGGCATCGGACTGGATGAGAGACTAAAAAGAGAGAATGTCACGGCCTTCTGCTGTGGACTGGTACTGTTCTCATTGGCCACAAGCATACTCTTTACGCCCATGCCGATTTTTGTCTCTAACATCGT
>PEWI01000079.1:0-7267 GCA_002779555.1 Candidatus Bathyarchaeota archaeon CG07_land_8_20_14_0_80_47_9
CATGGTACAACATCCAAGCAGACCTTCCCGAGCCTCTGCCGCCTCCGCTAGACCCAACTACGCTAAAACCCATAAGCCCGCAGCTGCTTGAGAGAATATTCGCAAAGGAACTTATCAGACAAGAGGTTTCAACCGAAAGACTCATCAAGATACCAGACGAGGTGCTTGACGCTTACCTGAGGCTTCCGCGGCCGACGCCGCTTTACCGTGCAATGAGACTCGAGAGATTTTTGAAGACGCCTGCGCAGATATACTTCAAATGCGAAAACTTCAGCCCAACTGGCAGCCACAAAACCAACACGGCAATCGCGCAAGCCTACTACAACAAGGAACAGGGCATCGCAAGGTTAGCCACAGAAACCGGAGCAGGACAATGGGGTACTGCGCTGTCATTAGCAAGTATGATTTTCGATTTGAAATGCCGAATATACATGGTTCGAGTAAGTTACCAGCAAAAGCCAGGTAGGAGAACAATGGCACAGATGTACGGCGCAGAAATGTTTCCATCGCCAAGCGACCAAACGGAGTTCGGAAGAAAACTTCTCAAGGAAAACCCAAATCATCCTGGAACTCTGGGCATTGCCATCAGTGAAGCAATAGAGGACACGGTCGTGCATGAAGACACACGATACTCTTTGGGCTCAGTGTTAAACCATGTTCTGATGCATCAAACAATAATCGGTTTGGAAGCCAAGAAACAGTTTGAACAAATAGACGTGCGCCCAGATGTGGTTTGCGGATGCATAGGCGGCGGCTCCAACTACGGCGGGTTCTGCTTTCCTTTCATGGCTGACAGGCTGAGAGGCGAAGTTAATATGGAATTCGTCGGATGCGAATCCAGCGCCGTCCCACACACGACCAGAGGTGTGTACACTTACGATTACGGAGACACAGGAAAGATGACGCCTCTTCTTAAGATGTTGACAATTGGGCACGACTATGCATGCCCCACGATTCACGCGGGCGGGTTGAGATACCATGGAATGGCGCCCTTGATATCGTATCTAATCCACAAGGGGTACATGCGATCAGTTGCATACAATCAAACAGAAGTTTTTGAAGCGGCGAAAATCCTAGCTCAAACAGAAGGCTGGATAACGGCGCCGGAAACCGCTCACAGCCTAAAATTCGTAATCGATGAAGCGGTCAGGTGCAGAAAGAACGGCGAAAAGAAAGTCATAGCAATGAGCTACAGCGGACACGGCTTGCTCGATCTGGCATCCTATGAGCAATTCTTCGCCGGCAAGCTTGTCGACTATGAGCCGGAAAAAATCGAGATTCCAACCTTCAATCTTTGAAAGGGGAGATGGGACGTGACATCCACAATTCTGAAGACTGAAAAGGAAAACGTCAGGATAGCGTTGTTGCCGATCGATGAGCTCAGACCGCATGAGAAAGGCTCTCCGCTTTATCTTGAACTTCTCAGACAAGAAATCCTCAGAGATGGAATGTTAAAGTATCCGATAATCACGGACGAACAAACACGCGTCATCTTGGACGGCATGCACCGCTGGCTTGTACTGAAAAGCCTCGGATATTCGCTAATACCAACCATACTTGTCAACGCATCCGAGAACATGGAAATTCGTGTCGGCAGAAGAAGAATTCACCAATACGCTATCGGTTCGGTTGAAGGCATCAATCTCGAAAAAGTGGTCAGAGCAGGGCTGAGTGGACGGCTAATGAAACCTCGGTCGACGCGGCATTTCTTTCCATTCTCAAAATTCCAACAGATCAACTATCCGCTACACTTGTTGGAAAAGGGGCCTCCTGAAGACGTTTCAGAATATCTTGCAGAAATGACTAAGCGGGAATGTGGCTTGGCCATCAAGGAGTGGCTAGAAGAGATGTCTGAGGAGTTGGAGTTCCTTGCAAAAAGAAAGGACGAAGTGGAAAGGGAAATGTCTGAATTTCTGAACCGAATTAGAAATTTGGACTGTGACGTTTTGACCTCTTGGCGTTCTTGAAGCCTAACCCATAGCTGGCACAGGTACAGAAGTTATTAATTCTTCGAAGGCATAATATTCACAAGGCGAAAACATGATTTCACTCAATGCTCCGCAAATAGGAGAAGAGGAAGTCAAAGCTGTTGTCAAGGTTTTGAGAAGCGGCGTGCTCACAGCTGGTCTCGGTGCAGGTCCCACGGTTACGGAGTTCGAGAAGGCTTATGCCGGTTTTGTGAAAGCTAAACATGCAGTGGCCATGAACATGGGAACAGGCGCTTTGCACTCGGCGCTTGCAGCAGCGGGAGTGGAAAGGGGAGATGAGGTGATTTTGCCAAGCTTCACTTTTGTCGCGACGGCAGAAACGGTCGTTATGATCGGCGCGAGACCGATCTTCGTGGACATAGACCCGGAGACGTATAACATCTCACTAAGTGACGTTGAAAAGGCCATAACGGAGAAAACCAAGGCAATAATGCCCGTAGACCTGTATGGTTTGCCAGCCGATGTGCAGCACATAAGGGAAATTGCAGACAAACATGGATTGTTAATCATTGAAGACGCTGCTCAAGCCCACGGCGCAACCTGCATCGGAAAACCTGCAGGAGCCTTCGCTGATGCCGCGTGCTGGAGCTTCTACGCAAGCAAGAACATGACTACGGGCGAGGGCGGCATGTTGACAACAAACAACGATGAAATTGCGGAAAAGGCGAGGTTGATAAGAACCCACGGAGAGAAGAAGAAGTACACTTCCATCATGCTTGGTCATAACTATCGCATGACAGAGATCCAAGCAGCCATAGGCCTCGTGCAACTAAAGAAGCTGCCAGGATTTGTGGCTAAAAGACGAAGAAATGCAGGAAGGCTTAGTGAAAAACTCAGAAAAGTGAAGAGTCTGCAGCTCCCAGCTGAACCAAAGGGCTACAAGCACAGCTGGTACCTCTATACGGTTAGACTGAAGAACGCAAAGGAAAATCGGAGAAACAAAATCATCGAAAGATTAAAAGAGCAAGGGGTAGCCTCAGAGGCGTATTACGCGACGCCGATACATCTGATGCCATACTATCGCAAGTTTGGAAAACATCGGCTTCCGGAGACAGAGAAGGCGGCCAAACAGGTGTTTTCGTTGCCCGTTCACCCAGGTGTTACGCCGAAGAAGATAGACTTCATCGCTGAAACAGTTCAACATCTGCTAAAGTAGGCTTGTCAAGTTAAGGTTTATATGGAATGATATCGCTGGTATTGAACCCCTAGTCGTTCGGGGTTTTGGAGAGGGATTAATCCATGCAAAAAAAGAAAGTTATTATAATGGGCGCGGCTGGCAGAGACTTCCACAACTTCAATGTCTACTTCAGGAACAGTGACGCTTATGAAGTTGTGGCGTTCACTGCTACGCAGATTCCTGGGATAGAAGGACGAGTGTATCCAACGGAGCTTGCTGGACCAAGTTATCCGAAAGGCATACCAATTTATCCGGAAGAGAATCTGCCTGACCTGATAAAGCAACAGGACATCGACGAAGTTGTTTTCGCGTACAGCGATGTCTCTCATGAGTATGTTATGCACAAGGCTTCTACGGCGTTGGCAAGTGGCGCCGATTTTCGGCTAATGGGTCCAAAAACAACGATGTTGAAGGCAAAGGTTCCTGTTGTCGCAATTGGCGCGGTCAGAACAGGTTCAGGGAAGAGTCAGACTTCACGGCAGGTTGCGAAAATACTGAAAGGTAAGGGTTTGCGGGTTGCCGCCATTAGACATCCGATGCCGTATGGCGATTTGAGAAAGCAGATATGGCAGCGTTTCGCATCATACGAGGATTTGGACAAGCACCAATGCACAATCGAAGAGAGAGAAGAATACGAACCGCACATTGACAACGGCATAATCGTCTATGCAGGAGTTGACTACGCAGAGATTCTTAGAGAGGCAGAGAAGGAAGCAGACATCATCGTCTGGGACGGAGGCAACAACGACATGCCCTTCTACAAACCAGACCTAAACATCGTCGTAGCCGATCCACACAGAGCTGGACATGAACTGTTGTATCACCCAGGCGAAACCAACATTCGAATGGCCAACGTAGTAATAGTAAACAAGGTTGACACGGCAGACCCAGCCAAAGTGAAGCTGGTCAAGGAAAACATAAAGATGCTTAACCCGAATGCTACAGTGCTAGATGCCGCTTCACCAATAACCGTGGACAAGCCAGAGTTGATTAGAGGAAAGCGCGTGTTGGCAATTGAGGATGGACCGACGATAACTCACGGCGGCATGCCATACGGAGCAGCTGTAATCATAGCTAAGAACCTCGGCGCAAGCGAGATCGTTGACCCAAGACCCTATGCTGTTGGTTCGATAAAGGAAGCCTACAAGAAATACCCGCATCTGGGGGCGCTACTTCCCGCGTTGGGGTACGGTGAGAAACAAGTGGCTGAACTTAAGGAGACCATCGACCGCATACCGTGCGATGTCGTAGTGCTTGGAACACCAATCGACTTGAGAAGAGTCATAACCATCAAACAGCCAACCGTCAGAGCCAACTACGAGCTCAAGGTGCTGGGACCAGTCTCGCTTGAGCAGATTCTGCAAGAGTTCCTTCAAAGAAGCGAAAAACAATGAGCAACGAAAACACGGAAATCTCCCGCATAAAAGTAAAATTAACTATCGAAGCGCTGGGGGAGGCGGAAGGAGAACTTGTACGCTTCTTGGCGCCAAGAACCATCGACATGATAGTCAGAAAGCTTCCCTTAGAGGGAAGAGCAGCCCTGTGGAAGGAAGAAGTGTATTTTGAAACGCCAATAAAGATGGGAGAAGAAAAAGCGAAAGGCACCGTTGAAAACGGAACCATAGCGTTTTGGCCCATGGGAAGCGCCATATGCATATTCTACGGAGAATCGCAACCCTACAGCCCTGTGAACATTCTGGGCAAAATAACCAAGAACCTGGAATTATTCAAGCAAGTAAAGAGCGGAACAAAAATCAGGGTGGAGCTGCTAGTAGACTAGAGAGCTTTCTTTCCAAAGTTTCAGAAGCCGCTCACATTCAGCAACTACTTCTTTTTCCTTGCTCTCACTTCTCAATATTCTCAGGAATTCGATGCGTTTTTCAACCGAGCGCTTTTCCGCAGTGCCGCCATAGTAGAGTTTGCCTTCAAGATATTCCTTCATGTGGTTGGTCTTCTGGACGAAAAGACTAGCAGTATCCACGGCATTCTCAACTGCATACTTGTTTGCCCAAATTTCCGCGTCAGCCTCATGCAGCTGAGTCAACCCGTCAATTTCCATTATGCTGCGAATGTATGTTCTCAAAAAATCGTAGTAGCCAGCTGTCTTAACAAGCTCTAACGCTCGTTGCACTTTGCGCTCAAAATCCGGGCTTCCCTTGATTGTCAACTGATGCTTGTAGCCACCCTCAACGAGTTTCCTCGCTCTCTGAACTTCCTCGCCAGTATAGACTCTTCTCGGAAATTCCGTCTAATCACAAACCTCCGTCACTCGATTATAAAGCAGAAAGAACAAGAATGAATGGACGCTTGAACCTAGTCTGCCTGGTATATCTTGATACTGTGGTTGCCTCCGACCCGCCTGATCACGCCGCTTTGCTCCAGTTGATCTAGAAAATCCTTAGCTGTGCTTATTCGTATGTTGAAACGTGAAGCCACCGCGTACGGTGTTAGCACATGCATCTTCTTGAGCTCGCCTATGGTCTTCTCATTCTTCGCATCAGGCGGCATTATCCCAGAAGGTCTCTTCTCCCTTGGCGCACCAGCCTTTTCTTTTTTCTTTTCTTTTTTCTCCTCTTCGTCTTTCTTGCCTTGCTGACGTTCGATTTGTTTGAGGCTTAGTTTCTTTTTTCCACCCATGTTCATCAGCTTCTGGTATTGCAGTTTGCTTCGTGGTTTTTTAGGCTTTCTACGTAAGCAGAATGCTAGGCTGTTTCAACGATGTCGATGCGTTGACAAAAAGAAGGGAGATGCTTGAGTCAAAGCTATTTGCCCATGGCCTTCTTCACGGCGATTTCAATGTCCTCGGATTTTATCGTTTTCCTTCCGGCATGCATCGCAAAATCCAAGGCTTCTTTGGCGATTTTCACGCCGATTTCCTCTAGCGCCTTGGCCAGTTCCTTGGCTGCTGCTTCACTGACTCTGTCTGCTCCAGCTTTCTTGCACAATCTATGCATCGGAGCTACGGCCAATTCCAAATCAACCATAAAGACTTCTCCGTAGCGTCTTTTTCTATTTAAAGCCGTATTTAACGTTTATTGTTCGTAATCCTCGGTGAATAGCCGTGCTTCATCACTTGGCGGTTCTGTCAGCGAGAGACACTAAATACTGCTCACACAGCTCCCTTTTCTTTCAGGCTCTTGAAACGCGCATCTGCCCAGTAGACTGAGAAATCGTTGCATGTATCTAGACTTCACATTGTCCTTTCTTCATACTTTACTAGTATTCTCTGGCAAGCACAAAAACCACTACTGCCCGATTGGGAGAGGAAATTATAAAAGCGGTTGCAAGGTGAGTGGTATGCTCAAAGTGATATCCCAATGAGGTTTGTCGACGCACACATCCATCTCTCAGATGAAGAATACTCTGGATGCATCGAGGAAATCGTGAAAGAAGCAAAAAAAGCGAACGTCGCCGCCCTAGTTTCAAACTCCATGGATTCAAAAACAAGCATCGAAAGCCTGCAACTGTCTAACAAATACAAAGGAATGGTTTATGCTGCGTTAGGAATTCACCCATGGAACGTGGACGCCCTAAGCGAAGATGAACTGCAGCAAACATCAGAACTGATTCTGAAAGAAAGGCAAAACAGTGGGCTGGTTGCGATAGGAGAGATAGGTTTAGACCACAGGTACAAGTCGATATGGGAAAAACAGTTGAAAGTTTTTGACAAGATGCTGAAGCTTGGCGAAAAACTTGGCCTACCAGTCATAATCCATTCCCGCGGCACGACAGCACAGATAGTTGAAATGCTCCCATCCTACAACTTGAAAAAGGTCCTGCTGCACTGGTTCAGCAACCCGATAAGCGCACTAGCCAAAGCAGTTGAAAATGGATATTGCATATCTGAAGGCGCGCCGACGGCCTATTCAAACGGCATACGCGATGTCGTCAAAAGAGTGCCACTGACTAATTTGCTGACAGAAACCGATGGCCCCGTGCGGTTCTTCAAACCACCTTTTGAAGGAAAAAGAACGACTCCAGCTTTGATTCCAACCGTAGTCAAAGCCATTGCCGAAATCAAGAAAGCAGATGTTGAAACCGTTGCCGAGCAAGTAATAAAGAATTTTGAAAGCTTCTTCACAGTAAAGTTAAATTAGCCTTG
>PEWI01000079.1:7288-12644 GCA_002779555.1 Candidatus Bathyarchaeota archaeon CG07_land_8_20_14_0_80_47_9
TAGGCCTATCATGGACCGTTGGAGGAAATGAGCAGTCAAGTGCCCACTCGGAGGAAAGCAATGGCTTGGGAAATGTAAGGACTGACCAAATAAAGCGAACAGCCAGGGAGCTTATCAGACGTTTCCCTGACAAATTCTCCAACAATTTTGAAGAAAACAAACACCTTGTAGGCCTACTTACACAAGGAACAACCATAAAAATAAGAAACCAGATAGCAGGCTACATAACCCACAGCCTCGTAGGAGAGGAAGAAGAAATTCCAAGCGAGGCCCTCCCACAGCAAGAAGCGTCAGGAGAAGACCAGGCGCCCGACTGAGAGCTTCTGACACAGCAGAAGTAAATGAAAGGAGCAGAGGCACATGATGGACGAATACAGAAAAGGATGGGCATTACGTTACTTGCGCGAAGCAAGAGCCGAGCTTGAGGCCGCAAGAAAAATGCCTTACATGGCTCCAAGCCTTGTTTTGGAAGCGATTAGAAAAGCGCGGAACGCCATCTATTACAGTCTCGGAGAACCCGCATTCATAGAGATTGTCATACGGGAAACGGCGGAAAGAGCACAGACGATAGAAGACCCCGTTCTAAAGTGCTTGGTAGAAATTGAAGGAACGATACAGCGGCTTGCCCAGGTTGAAGAGATGGACGGCGAAAGAGCAATGAAACAAGCGGGCGACCTAGTGCAGTTGGCTTCAGACATAGTTGAAACTGTAATTGGAGAAAAAATAGAGGACTAGGGAAAGATTACCTGTTTTTGAGAGCCTTAGCTATTCGGTCTAGAGCCTTCTTGATGTTTTCAACCGAATTAGCGAAGGACAAACGCAGGTAGCCCTCACCGTATTTTCCGAAGGATGTTCCAGGCAGAACCGCCACGCCTGCCGTATTAAGCAAGTAATCGCCGAGCTTGCGGCAATCCATGCCTGTTCTTGTTATGTTTGGAAACACATAGAAAGCTCCACGCGGTTTCTTGCACGTGATGCCCTCAATGTTGTTCAAGCCTGAGACTATGACTTCTCTCCGCTTCTTGAACTCGGCATCCATCTTCTCCGGCTCTGTTTGCGGTCCCTTCAGTGCTTCGACGCCGGCCATCTGGGTAAAGGCGCATGTGCACGAGTTCGAGTTAGTCATCAGCTGCGCAACTTTCAAGGCTAAGTCTTTCTGCATCACGCCATAGCCGAGTCTCCAGCCGGTCATGGCGTAAGTTTTCGAGAAACCGTCTAGCAGTATCGTTTTCTCCTTCATTCCGCTGAACTGAGTGATGCTTTCATGTTTGCCCTCGTAGATTATTCTGCTGTAAATCTCGTCCGCAAGAACGAACACATCGTCCCTGTCTGTGATGCAGTCGGCAATGACTTTCAATTGCTCCCTTGTTATTACTCCGCCCGTCGGGTTCTCAGGGGAGTTGATGATTATCATCTTAGTCTTCTTGGTTATTTTCTGTTTAACGTATTCAGGGTCAAGACTGAAGTCGTTCTCCTCTTTAAGGGGTATGGGCACGGGTTTGGCGCCGACAAAGTTTATCAAAGACTCGTAGATTGGAAAGCCCGGGTTCGGGTAGAGCACTTCGTCACCGGGATTCACCAAGGCCAGTATGCTGAAGAACATTATCGGCTTGGCGCCAGGCGTCACGACAACCTCGTCTGCGCTGACGCTTATGTTTCGTGTTTTGGAAACGTATTCTGCGATGGCTTGCCTTAGTTCTGGAATGCCTGCGGATGGAACGTAGTGAGTGTAGCCTGAATTCATGGCCTTTGTGGCGGCTTCTTTGATGTTTCTTGGTGTGTCAAAATCTGGTTCGCCGATTTCCAAGTGCACAACATCTTTCCCTTGTTTCTCAAGTGCTTTCGCCTTGGCGAGCACCTCAAAGGCTGTTTCGGTTCCTAGAGTTTCCATTCTCTTTGCAAAGATGCAGTCCACTCAAATCACCTTTATGTGAAAGGAAATTAGAGGTAGGAAGACAGGGGTATTTAACTATTGCAGTTTGGTCAACTGCAAAACGATGTTTAAAACTGCTTTGTTAACGGTCGCACTTTCAGCACGTCAGGGTTGACGAGGTTTGGCGGTTTCTTCCCTCCAAAGAACGCTATGAGATTGTCGGCAACCATCTCTGCCATCTTGGAGCGGGTTTCGTAGCTAGCGCTTGATATGTGTGGAGCAACAACCACATTGTCAAGTTTAAGTAGAGGATTGTCCAGCGGCGTAGGTTCTTGTTCGAAAACGTCAAGTCCAGCACCTGCTATTCTGCCTTCATTGAGAGCGTCGTACAGGGCTTTTTCGTCAACAACGGGTCCTCGAGAATTGTTTATCAGGTAAGCAGTCTTCTTCATTAGCCTGAGCTTTTCAGCGTTTATCAGATGATGCGTCTCCTTCATAAGTGGAACGTGAATGCTTACAAAGTCAGACTGCTTCAAAAGCGTGTCCAAGTCGACTTTCTTTGCGCCGAAGTCCTTCTCCATCTCTGGTCTCGGTATCACGTCATAGAAGAGAATTTTCATGCTGAACCCTGTTGCCCTCTTCGCTACAGCGTAGCCTATTCTTCCTGCGCCCACGATGCCTATGGTCGCGCCGTAAACGTCTCTGCCCTGCAGCATGGCGGGGTGCCAGCCGACCTTCCATCTTCCCGTGCGCACATATTTGTCAGCTTCAACGACCCGCCTTGCAAGAGCCATCAGAAGCGCCCACGCGAAATCAGCCGTCGTGTCTGTCAAAACCTCAGGCGTGTTAGAAACGTAAATACCTCTTTTCGTTGCTTCTTGCACGTCTACGTTGTCAAAGCCCACAGCCAACTGTGCAATCATCCTCAGTTTAGGTGCTGCATCAAAGACTTCAGCGTCTATCTTGTCGGACAGCAACGTGGCAAGAGCATCAACATCTTTGGCTTTCTCTATGATGGTCTTCTTTGGCGGCGGAGCATACTCAGGCCAAACTTTAGCGTCAAATCTTTCCTTGATTATCTTTAGCCCTCTTTCGGGAAGTTCACGAGTGACATAAACCTTAGGTTTCGGCACAATGTCCACCAAACTTTGATTCTGCAAAACTCTTTATTAGCATTAACTTATTACACTTACGCATCAACCCTTGGAAAATCAGCAACAGGCAACCCAAATGACGACGATAAAAAACAAAGAGCAACTCATAAGCAACGGTGAAACTCGTTCTGACCGAAAAGCCAGAGCCTTAGCACTGGAAAGCCTTGAGGTCGCGTTGAAAGCCGCTGACCCCATTCAGATAATAAAATCGAAACTCTCACTCAAAAACTCAACTCTGCGTGTTAACAGCTATTCCTTCAACCTAGTAAAATTCAAGAACATCTACGTTGTAGGCGGAGGCAAAGCAACTGGCGCGATGGCCTACGCCCTAGAACAAGTCGTGGGTAAACGGATAACGAAGGGACTTGTTAACGTGCCGCACGGAACCAAGTCAAAAACAGCCACAATTGAGCTTCATGAAGCAAGCCACCCAGTCCCAGACGAGTCTGGCGTAGAAGGAACGCGCCGCATGCTGGAAATCGCAGAACAAGCAGAAAAAGACGACCTTGTGATATGCTTGATCTCAGGAGGCGGCTCCAGCCTCATGCCACTGCCACGAAACGGTATTTCAATCAATGACAAGAAAGAAATAACGAACGCCCTACTCAAGTGCGGCGCAACCATAAACGAATTCAACACCGTCCGAAAACACACTTCAGATTTCAAGGGAGGCTGGCTCGCAAAGAAAGCGTACCCCGCCACAATTCTGAACCTCATCCTTTCTGACGTTGTAGGTGACCCGGTGGATTCCATTGCATCCGGCCCAACCGTGCCAGATTCAACAACCTTCGGAGACGCGGTAAAGGTTCTAGAAAAATACAAACTATGGGATAAAACGCCAGCATCCATTCAGAAAGTCTTGTGTGACGGCGAGAAAGGCCTAATCCCAGAAACCCCCAAGGCTGGTGATGAAGCATTTAAGAAAGTTTACAATGTCATCGTTGGGAACAACAGGCTTGCAAGCCTCGCCTCATGCAAACACGGCAAAGTGAAGGGCTTGAACACTCTCCTGTTGACGGCAACCCTAGAAGGTGAAGCCAGACACGTTGGAACCGTTCTTGCCACGATAGCCCGTGAAATTGTGACATCTGGAAACCCTGTCAGAAAACCAGCCTGCATAGTCGCCGGGGGAGAAATGACAGTGACAGTCACTGGGAAAGGCAAAGGCGGAAGAAACCAGGAAATGGCTCTGGCAGCCGCAATGAAAATCGGCGGCACGGACGGAGTGGTCATAGCTTCGCTGAGCACGGATGGCGTAGACGGCCCAACAGATGCTGCTGGAGCAGTAATGGATGGGAAAACCTTGGCAAAAGCTTCACAGTTGAGGTTGGCTCCCCAGAGGTTTTTGGCTGATAATGATTCGTACAATTTCTTCTCGAAGCTCGGCGACCTCGTGTTGACTGGCCCTACGGGCACGAACGTTAATGACGTATCTGTCATAATAGTCCTGTAAAAGCCAAGAGAGGTAGAAAGGATGGCTGTGACCTTCAGGTTTATCGGAAGCCTTCGGAGTATGGCTGGGAAAAGCAAATTCGCACTCGATCTCGAAAACGGCGTCCCTCTAAGTGGAGCCATAAAAAAGATTGTTGACAAACTGCCTAAGCTTATGCGGGTGCTGATCGATTCAGAGCACGAAAGTACAGCATCAAACACGCTCATGCTCGTTAACGGAAAGGACATCAGCGTCCTAGATGGTTTAGAAACCCTGCTCAAAGATGGGGATGAAGTGACTCTTGTTCCAATCCTTCATGGAGGATAAAGCTGCATGAGACTGTATGCTGTCAAAACACGAATTGTGAAAACAGGCGACAACCTCTCTGAAGTCATTCTGGAATCATTGAAAAAACAAAACCTACAGCTGAAGAACAATGATGTACTCGCGGTGACGTCAAAAATCGTGTCACAAGCAGAGGGACGCACAGCCAAACTGAAAGATATCAAACCTTCAAGACAAGCAAGAAGACTTGCCGAAAGATTCTCGTTGCAAGCCAAGTTTGCAGAATTGGTCTTGCGTGAGGCCGACAAGATTTATGGAGGAGTGGATAAGGCAGTCTTAACGCTCAAGAACGGGATCGTGGCTCCAAACGCCGGCATAGACAACAAGAACGCACCCGCAGGCTTTGCCATTCTATGGCCTAGCAGTCCCGAGAAATCCGCCGAGAGCATTAGAGAGGAAATAAAAAGCAAGACTGGCAAACAGATTGCCGTGCTGATCGTTGACAGCGGCCTAGCTCCGCTCAGAAGAGGCACGGCAGGTTTCGCCTTGGCTGTGGCTGGCTTCAAGCCCATAGAAGATCGCCGAGGAGACAACGACCTCTACGGAAAGAAA
>PEWI01000079.1:12675-13206 GCA_002779555.1 Candidatus Bathyarchaeota archaeon CG07_land_8_20_14_0_80_47_9
ACCTGGCTTCAGCTGCGCATTTGCTGATGGGTGAAGCCGCTGAGAGAACTTCTGTTGTATTGATCAGAGACGCTCCAGTTGAGTTTGACGAAGGAGTCTATGGTTCTGCAGACATGATGATGCCCTTCAAGGAATGCGTTTTCATGAACACTTTCACAAACGCCTAAGTCACACATGCAGGTATGAAAATGATTATTGCTCTTCAAGCAGATCCAAAAGACTTCTTCGGAACAAAATCGATGCCGAGCAATGCTGAGCTTCTTAAGCTTGTAGAAAAAGCCGCTTCCATGGGTTTCAAAGCCATTCAGATTGGCCCTATGACAGGTTACGTTGGCATTGGAGGCGAACGTCTCAGAAAGACTCTGGACAGTTTAAAAATGGAGAGAAACGTGCATGTCGGAGGAATTTTCGACGTTGAAAGCTTCGTAACAACAGAGCAGGAATATCAAATTGCAGAAGCTTCGCGGCGCAGTGACTCTTTGCAATGAGATAGGGGCAACACTAGTTTCGGTTCATCCTCCTTTCTTTCAG
>PEWI01000079.1:13306-16488 GCA_002779555.1 Candidatus Bathyarchaeota archaeon CG07_land_8_20_14_0_80_47_9
AAGTGGCTTTAGAATCATTTTGTTACCCGCCGTTCATATTTCACGGTTTAGACGAATTCTCACAGTTCATCGGACAGTTTCCGCCTGAAAAACTTGGCATCTTGATGGATGCAGGTCACCTGTACCAAGCCGGGATAGACTTGGACGCGGCTGTTCATCTATTCAAACGGCGGCTGCTAGACATCCACGTTCACGATGCAATGCGAGACAAAAACTATCGGGAGGCAACCCACTTGCCCATTGGAAAGGGAACGATTGATTTTCCAAGATTGATAGACCTTCTGCGTCAAGTGAGTTATGACGGGTGGCTTACGCTTGAGGTCAGAGGCAATGAACAGGAAATTGTCAGAAGCAGGGAATATTTAGAGAGCTTGGTTGGCAGTTCCTCTATGTCCTAGTTGCTGTCCTGACCGCTCCGTAGATTAAGCCAAGGCGAGAGTTTAGTGGACTTCAAAACCCTGAACAGTGCAACGCCGATGACAGTTGCCGCCGCAGCAATGACTATTCTTTCTACTGGGTAGATCCATGCGATCAGTTGCCAGTTCAGCCTCCACACGTTGACATCTGCAATAAACACTGGCCAAGCGAGAATTTCAAACACTAACGAGCCGGCGATTTGGCCAGCCAAGGTAGACGTTAAAGAAGTTGTAAAGAACGCGAGCGACAGCCTGATGCTGGTTTTTGGTTTCCACATGTTTCTCACCGCAAACGACTGCAAAGGTGAAGCCAAAACCAGAAGTCCGATTAACTGGAACCACAACAACGGCGGATAGAGCCAGACTGGACCAACGAATGGATAAAACGCAAAGAAAAATAAAAGTGAGAAATACGTGAAGACACATATGCCCCGTTTGCCCTCATACAGTGCGCCAGCCACACCCGATGTGACAATGCCTGACAAGAAGCTTGGAGGCGAGAAGACACCTAGGAAAAAGCCGATGGCGCCGCCCAAGAGTGTGGATAACATGCCTAAGTATGATCCAAGCACAACACCGACTAATGGTGCAGTGATCGCTGCCGCGGTTATGGCTCTGCCTGGCAAGCCTATTATCGGAGAGATCGGCATAAACCCGAAAATCGCATACAACGCCGTGAAACATACTGTTAGAGCGACGCTTCTTGTGCTGAGCGCTCGTTTGTTAGACATCTGGGCAATCCTTCCAGCTTGTTGTGGAAACTTAATTATTTGACATCATTTATAAATGGTAACGTGCGCCGACCGATAATCACCTTAACAACAGATTTCGGAGGGAAAGACCCCTACGTTGCCGAGATGAAAGCAACAATCCTAAACATAAGCCCAAACGCAACAATCGTCGACATAACTCATCAGATAGAGAAATTCAACGTGAGAATGGGCGCATATGTTCTTGCTTCAGCTTCGCCATATTTTCCAAAAGGCACAATTCACGTGGCGGTCGTGGACCCAGGCGTGGGCACAAGAAGAGAACCTATACTCATACAAACCAAACATTCCTATTTTGTTGGACCAGACAACGGCGTCTTGGCACTTGCTGTAAGAAAAGTGCAGATAAAGCATGTTTACAGGATAATCAACCGAAAACTTATGCTGGCAAAAGTGTCCAACACGTTTCATGGTAGAGACATTTTCGCACCCGCAGCCGCCCACCTAACAAACAAGACGCCACCAGCGGAGTTCGGACCGGAAATAGACAAGATCATTATTCCGAGATTCGCGAAAATTGTCAGAAGAGGAAACATCCTCATCGGCGAGGTCATCCACGTGGACGACTTCGGAAACATCATCACGAATCTTGGAGAGAAAGAACTTGAACTAATGGAAATCGACCACACGGTTAACGTCAAGCTAGGAAACGCCAAGCTAGCGCTTAAGCTTTGCAGAACCTATTCGGAAGTTCAGCTGCACAAACCACTAGCCCTGATAGGAAGCCACAACCTCTTGGAGATTTCGATAAATCAAGGCAACGCTTCAGAAACCTTCAAAGTTGAGGGCGGAAGCAAAGTCACACTTCACTCCCCCTAAAATTGTTTGCTACTCTAGATGTCTGCCTTTGAGCATCACGATTTGAGGGAAGAAAGGCAGGAATCGCTTATTATGGAGTGCAATAAATAGCAGTAAGCAATCCGAAAGACCATCTCCAAAAGTGGTGAGTCAGTGTCGATCAAGTATTTTGAGGCCCCTGACGTTAAGAACCTCGTTAACGAGATTGCAGATTGCTTGGACTTTTTCCACATTGTTCCGCAATTCGTCTTCTGCTACAGAAGCAAGGGCTCCACATCTAGAAGAACGATAGCCCGCATCCACGGTCTGGGAAAGATCTGGCAAGAAGCTCTCAATCTTCCACCTTCCTACGTGATTGAAGTCATTTCTGAACGGTATGACAGACTCTCCGAAACAGACCGAGAAAAAACCATAATACATGAGCTCCTGCACATCCCACACGGCTTCGCAGGCGGTTTCCGCCCCCACAAAGGCTACATTGACCACGAAACGGTTGAACGCTTGCATAGAATGCTGCTGAAGCAGAGAGCAGCTAGAAAGGCAAGTTTTTAAGCATGAAGTTGAAAAGAAAGCTAAACACCACGTTTCACGCCAAGCTCAGAAGTTCATTAGCATTGGAAGACGTGTAAAGGACATATCCCTTCAAGAAGAAAGGCGCACTCCCTGAACATGCAGTGAAAAGAGGTGTCTTGCGAGACGGTCTAGATGAAATACACGATGAAAAGTCTCAAACACAACGGAATCTACGTTCCTCCATATGACTTCAAAGGTTTCTCCGTAAGAATTCAGGAGCAACCTGTAAAACTGAGCCCGAAAATTGAACAAATGGCCCTGGCATGGGTTAGAAAGAAAATATCGCTAACGTCTCCGCCTGACACGGTTTACTTTAGAAACTTCATCCAAGAATTCCTTGAACAGCAAAAGCAAGAGAACCCTACCATCAGCTTCCTAGACCCTTTCTGCAAAGAATACCTGAAAAGCATCAACAATAACGGTTTCGAATGGAGGACAAATTCGAAACAGCCAATTGACTTCTCCGAGATTGAGCAATATGTTGTGCAAGAACAGCAAAAGAAGCGGAACATGGAGAAGACTGAGAGAAAGAAACTTGCCAATGAAAGAAAAGCAAAGAGAGAAGCATCAAGAGAGAAGTATGGCTGTGCGTTCGTTGACGGACAGAAGATAGAAATTGCCAACT
>PEWI01000061.1:0-2219 GCA_002779555.1 Candidatus Bathyarchaeota archaeon CG07_land_8_20_14_0_80_47_9
TGGCGGGATGGCTACTTGCTGGCGCTTTCCCAAGCTAATTTTTACCCTGACTTTCTTGAGCTTGGCTAGGGTTCCTTTCAGCCGCAACTGTGTCATTGTACTTCTCCTGTGCTCTTAATATTGATGCTCATTCTATTAAATATTACGTCTCACGACACATTACTCCCGCCTACTCTTCCTCCTCAGTCGAAACCGTGATAATCTTCAACTTAATCAGAACGAGAACTATGACCACAACCACAATTGGGATGACGATCAAGAGTATGGTCCACCAGGGCCACCCGCCCTCAGCCTGAGGAGGCGCTTCAGGCGCGATGGTTATGGTCGTTTGGTTTCCTGCGCTTATGAACCCGTTCTTTGTGGCGTTTGCTGTTATGACTGCAGGTATTTGCGCTGTTGTTATGGGGGCGTTGAAGATAAACGTATATGAGCCGTTTACATCTGTAATTGCCGTCGTGCCGGAAAAGTTGCCATTATCAACTGACACCGTGACTTGGGCATCGGAGACACGGGTCGAGTTGCAGGTAACAAGAACTGTCACTACGGCTGATTCTCTTGACCTGACGGATGGTGAAGCAGAACTGACTTCAACGCTGAGCACTCCAGGAGTGACCGTTATGTTCAGTGCCCCGTCTCCATCTGCATACATCGCTTTTGAAGCGTACGCTGTAATGATGATGTCGAGAGGCGCGTTAGCTTGTGGCGCCGTGAAGGTGAAGATTACATCTCCGAAGGCGTCAGTCAGTCCCGTCGCATCTGAGAAGTTTCCTCCATTCGCCGGCGAAATGCTGACGTTTGCTTGCTGGACCGGCATTGCGTCGTATGCCACGTGAATGGTCATGTTCACTTTGGATTCGGAAATGATCATGGTTCTTTCAGCTATGATTCGGACGTCGAGCACCTTTGGCAGCACGTTGATTATGGTCTGTCCTTGCCCATCAACAAATCCGCTTTTTGTTGCGTTAACACTGACCGTGGCGTTGAGCGTCACCGTGGTTAGGAGTGCGGTGAACACCGATGAGAAGTTACCATTCTGATCTGTGACGCCACTGAAAGCTGAAAGGTTACCGTTGTCTACAGACAACGTTAGTGACGCGTTTGCAACTGGCTCATCGAAACCGTTTGTCACTAGGACAGTCACGATTGTCGATTTTTCAGCGATGATTGTTGACGATTGGGCGCTTACTTGGACCGCTAAGGGCGGAAAGACCTTCACATACTGGTAGTTAGAGCCGTCTGCAAATCCTGCTCCTGAGGCTCTTGCAATGATTCTGACATCCATCAGCCTAGTCGCGTTTGGAGCAGTGAAGTTCGCTGTGAAGTACCCTTCTGCATTAGTGAGACCTGACTGTGGCGTGAAACTTCCTCCTTTTACTGAGAAAAATGTGGCATTCGCATTTTCCACCGGGTTTACACCGTCTGACACGTAAACGGATACTGAAACGTCCTTGTTGCTGTCCACAGAGTAACTGTCCAGAGCGACGGATGCTACCAGAGAAGAGAGGTTCTGAACACCTACAGTAATGTTAGCGTAGGAGCTTTCCACGCCGAAATCATCCATTACTTTCAGCCTTGCGTTGTATGTTCCTATTGCAGAGTAGTTGTAGAAAAAGATTGACAGCGTTGTCCACCCGCTTGTTGTTCCGTCTCCGAAATCGTAGAAGTACTGATCAACTCGGCCATCATCGTATGAGTCAGCGCCTACGAAAGTCGCGTTTTGACCTCGCGCAACCAAAGCTTTGTCGGCCCAGAGAACTGCTGTAGGTGGGCTGTTGCTGTAGTCAATTGGAGCTGACAGAAAGAAAATGAAATCAATATTCACCCCGTTGCCGCCCACTGGGTTGCCTTTTCCATGCGGATTCAATGACTCATGGTACGGCCCACTTTTTTCTCCCCAATAATTGTGCGTCGCGTCTACCGTGGCATCGAGTGAAGCATCCATAGCCAAAGTATTGCCGTATAAGTCGTTGAAGTTGGCTGTATAGGACCCTCCTTTTTCATAGTAGAATCCGACATCGTTGTTTCGGACATAATTCCGGCTGATGCTTGTAGACGTGTTAGTTGACGCGTAGAAGCCATATCGATTCGCTGAGAGAGTGTTGTCAATGATGGCTGTGCTGCCATAATAATCTGCTCCAAGCAATATCCCGGTCTGGCTGTTAGATGATATGTTGTTCTGGTCTATGCTCAGGTTCAACATGGAATCTCCGAGAAGGGTT
>PEWI01000061.1:2282-4734 GCA_002779555.1 Candidatus Bathyarchaeota archaeon CG07_land_8_20_14_0_80_47_9
AGAATGCCGCTCATGGAGTTGTTTGCGATTTCGCTGTTTTCAATAACAACACTCCCATTCATTATGACGATTCCATTCTGAGAGTTCCAGTTCACCTTGCTGTATTGGACGTTCAGGGAACCGCTTGCCACCATGGTTCCGTTCACTCCATATTCTATGATGCAGTGCGTCAACGACGACGTCTGCGTGCTAGCAAAAACTATACCTTCCCAGTCTCCTGCCCCCGGATCCTGCTTGTTTGACGTGAACCTTATCATTTTGTCGTCGGTGCCGTCTGCTAGGAGTGTTCCGCTAATGAATAGGGAAAATTCTCCGCCGAACCTCACTTCCACGCCGGGCTCTATGGCCAATGTTGCATTCGGGTAGACCGTGAGGTTTCCGGACAACACGAACGGGCTGTCAACAAGCGTCCAAGCGGTGTTCTGAGTTATTGCACCTTCAACATAGGTTGCCTTCACTATGGGAAATAACGTTCTGTTGCCGAGACCGGCAATGACAAAGACCACGGTAAGCAAAATAGCGAACGGTTCTAATTGCTTCTTCATGAACATGCATCCATTCTTGCTGCTAACGCGCATTATCCCTCTGCCAAATGCTAGCTTAAGCATTATGAATCCAAAATAAAACTTCAAAATCCGTAACAGCCTATCCGAGCTTTTAGCAGTAAATGGGCAAGAGATTTAACACGGTGAAGGGCAATGTAGGACTCAATGTGGAGGGAATTTGGTGAGAAGTTTCACGGCGTTTGCTCTTGAGGGCTTCCCTTTGATAGCTTTTGGTGATGATTTGGCCAAAATTATTGTTGAAACGGCGAGGAAGGACGGTTTGGAGCTTGAAGATGGAGATGTGATTGTTGCTGCGCAGAAGATCTTTTCCAAAACTGAGAAAAGGGTAGTAAAACTGAGAGATGTTGCCGCTTCGAGAAGGGCTCAAGAACTTGCAAAGATAGTTGGGAAGGATCCGAGATTTGTGGAGCTGGTTCTAAGGGAAACAAAAAAGGTGTTGAAGGCTTCTCGTGAAATATTGCTTGTAGAAGACGTTCGCGGCTTAATATGCATAAATGCTGGAATAGACAAGTCAAATGTGGAAGGAAGAGGCGAGTTCGCACTTTTGCCTGAGAATCCTGATAGGTCGGCGGAAGAATGCCGTGTGAGAATTAAGCAATTGACTGGGAGGAACGTCGCGGTGATAATTTGCGACACTTACAGTCGCCCGTTCAGGCGAGGACAAGTAAACTTTGCAATAGGCATTGCAGGAATCAACTCCTTTAGAGACTACAGAGGGAAGAAGGATCTTTTCGGACAAATTCTCAAGGTCAAGTACGTCGCCGTCGTTGACGAGATTGCAGCAGCAGCAGAACTAGTTATGGGCCAGGCGAGAGAGGCAAGGCCTGTTGTCGTTTTTAGGGGTTTGAGTGGTGTGGTGGAGGTTTGTGAGGGGTGTAGTGCAAGGGATCTGCAGATTTCGAGCGAGGAAGACCTGTTTAAAGGTGTGTTGTAATCTGGCGCGCGCTTTTTCGGCATCTTAAATAGGTCGTGTGGCATCTAAAATTTTTGTTGCGTTTTTACGCAGTTTTTGTTTGTTTTTGCTAAGGTATCCTGTGCTTAGGGTTAGAGGGTTTTAGTTAGTGCTTGAATCTTGAATTTGGGATTTATTGCCGTGACAAGTTCGTTGAATTCATTGTTTTTCTCCAAGTTTTGGATGTCGTCGTCTTCCGTTATGAGAGCGTCACATCGGTTTATGGCTGATGAAAGAATGAGACAGTCTATGAAGTCAGTGAGCATGTTTCTGAGTTTGAAGGCTGTGAGTAGGAGTTTGCTGTCATGGGTTGGGATCGTTTCTATTCTTTCGTCGTAGATTATGGCTGCTATGCCTTTTGTGACCCTTTCTGGTGGGAGTGTTCCTGTGGTGATGTGTTTTGCGCCTTTGGCTGAGAGTTCGAAGATGCTTATGTCGCTTATTGAGATTTGGTGTCCTTTTGATATCAGTTTGATGGGGGCGTCCTTTGGGAGTTCTTTGACGGATACGCCTATTGCTGGCAGGAGGTATATGGTGTCTAGAAGGAGTTTCATGATTCAGCCTTACGGGAGAGTTCTTTTCTGTGTTTGTGGAATTCTTCTAGAGTTATTTGTACTAAAGGGCTTTCCTTTAATACTTCTTCAAGGCTGGGGATGGGTTCAACTACGAGTCTTCCTGCTTCGATTTTGTAGATGATTTTTGTGTTGGCGTGAAGGCCTAGTTTTTCTCTGATTTCTTTTGGAGGGAAGAGCTCGCCTTTCGAGCCAACTCGACTTTTTTGCATTTTTCTGGTGCACCGAATAAATGGGCGTTTGTCGACCTAATAAATGTTCCAAGGTTGTTAATGTGTGTTTTTGATTTTTGGGTCGTAATGTTTAGCAGTTTATTCCCAAATTCTTTCTATCCATTTCACTCTGTCGAAGTCCTTGTCGTT